>JAJBVF010000443.1 GCA_020859965.1 Clostridiales bacterium | reverse complement strand
GATACGTCTTCCGCGTATTTCTAATTTTACAGATTTTAATATTTTTGAAAGGGTTGAGGGCGTTTCTGTCCGCTATGTCTCTTCCGCGAGAGAGCTTGGCCATCCGGATATGATTCTTTTGCCAGGGACGAAGAATACGATGAAGGATCTTCTCTGGATGCGGCAGAATGGACTGGAAGCGGCGATATTGAAGGCGCAGCAGTCTGGCACTGTGATTTTCGGTATCTGCGGCGGTTATCAGATGCTTGGCAGGTCAATCACGGATGCAGAAGGCGTAGAAGAAGGCGGGACGATACGTGGTATGGGTCTGCTTGACATGGATACGGTTTTTGCAAGCGAAAAAGCCAGAACCCGCGTCAGCGGAAAGTTTCTTGCAGTGGATGGTATCCTCTCAAATCTTACCGGCATTCCTTTTTCCGGTTATGAAATTCACATGGGGCGATCTAAAAGCGCCAACCCGGATATTCAGCCGTTTACTATAATAGAAGATTCGGTTACCGGCGATCAGAAGCGGGAAGGTGCATGGATGGGGAATGTCTATGGCACCTATGTGCACGGCATTTTTGACCGTGAGGAAGTGGCGACAGCAATTGTCCGTGCTCTGGCGAGTGCGAAGGGGATTGCGGAAGAGATGGGAGCTGTGATGGATTTTGCGGCTTTCAAAGAGACCCAGTATGATCTGTTGGCGGACGGTCTGCGGACACATCTGGACATGGAAAAAATATACGGGATATTATAGAAAATGACTCATGTCGTTTCTTTTAGATAAAATATAAGACAGCTCATCATAATATAAAAGGAGAACAGGAAGATGAAAGAAGTTTCAAAACTGATGGATTATCGCGAAAGCGTAAGGGTAGTAGATGCAACACTTCGGGATGGCGGTCTGGTAAATGATTTCTATTTTACCGATGAGTTTGCACGTGCTCTGTATCACACAAACATTCGCGCTGGCGTAGACTATATGGAATTTGGATATAAAGCTTCCCGTGAGATGTTTGATGAGAACAAATTTGGCAAATGGAAATTCTGCAGAGATGATGATATCCGCGCGATCGTGGGTGAAAACAATACCGATCTGAAGATTGCGGTGATGGCTGATGTTGGCCGCTGCGATTATAAAAATGATATTATCAATCGCGCGGACAGCCCGATCGATCTGATCCGTGTCGCCACTTATCTGAATACGATGCCCGGCGCGGTGGAAATGATCGAGGACGCGCATGCAAAAGGATACGAGACAAGCTGTAATATCATGGCGATCTCTCATGCGCAGGAAAGTGACCTCACTTATGCTCTGGAGCTGATTGGCAAAACACCGGTGGATGTCTGCTATATCGTCGACAGCTTTGGATCCCTTTATCCGGAGCAGATTGCGCGTATTGCGGATATTTACATGAATTTTGCGGCTAAGTACGGGAAAAAGATTGGTATTCATGCACACAACAATCAGCAGCTCGCCTTTGCCAATACGATAGAAGCGGTCGGCGACGGTGTGGACTGGCTGGACGGCACTTATTCCGGCATGGGACGTGGGGCAGGCAATTGCGCGATGGAGCTTCTTCTTGGCTTCCTGCGCAATCCGAAGTATCATGTTTATCCGGCAATCCAGTTTATAGATGAACAGATCAGCCGTTTAAAGCGTGAAGGCGTAGTATGGGGGTATGACCTGCAGTATCTGATGACAGGCCTTCTTGATCAGCATCCGCGTACCGCTATTCAGTTTACAAAGGAAGGCAGAACAGATTATTCAGAGTTTTACCGTGAAGTAGTGGCAGCTGACTGATAAAGGCAGGTCTTTCCTACGGAATCGGGTTATGTCAAAATAAGTGTACCCTGAAATGTTTGGCGCATTTGCAGGATGGAGGAACTGCTCATGGATATACAGAATCATCAATCATCACCTTCTTGGGTGGAACAGCGAAAGGCTACATTAGATGACATTGAACGCCTTGGTCCGATGGAGATCGAACGGCGCAGTTTTGAGATCATTTCGCAGGAAGCGGGGGAACGGATTCCGGACGACAGCCGTGCGATGATCCTGAAACGGGTGATCCATACTTCGGCTGATTTTGACTACATTGATAATCTCTGCTTTTCAGACGGCGCAGTCGAACATGCTCTGGAAGCGTTGAAAAAAGGAGCGTGGATCATCACAGATACCAATATGGCTCTTTCAGGAATCAATAAGAAAAGCCTGAAAAAAGCCGGAGGCGAAGCACACTGTTTTATGGCAGATGATGACGTGGCTGCAAAGGCCAGAGAACTGGGAGTTACCCGTGCATCAATCTGCGTGGAGAAAGCGGCGTCTCTGGATCGTCCGCTCATTTATGCAGTGGGAAATGCGCCGACAGCTCTGATCCGTCTCTATGAGCTGATCCAGGAAGGAAAAATACGGCCGGAACTGATCATTGGCGTCCCGGTCGGGTTTGTAAATGTTGTGCAGTCAAAGGAACTGATCATGCAGACAGACATACCTTATATTGTGGCAAAAGGACGAAAAGGCGGAAGCAATGTAGCGGCATGTATTTGTAATGCTCTGCTTTATATGCTGGATGGCAGCAGAAATGAATCGTTGAAGAGGTGAATAGTATGTGCGGAATAGTAGGTTATACAGGGAATCGTCAGGCGGCTCCCATTCTTCTGGATGGCCTTTCAAAACTGGAATACCGCGGCTATGATTCATCCGGACTGGCGATCCGTGAGGACGCAAAAGATGCTACAATCGTAAAAGCAAAAGGGCGTCTTCGTGTTCTCGCGGAAAAGACAAACGATGGAAGCGCTGTGCCTGGCACCTGCGGACTGGGGCACACCCGCTGGGCAACACGCGGAGAGCCTTCTGAAAAAAATGCGCATCCCCATGTATCGCAGGGAAATGGAGTAATAGCGGTACACAACGGAATCATCGAAAATTATCAGGAGCTGAAAGAGAAACTGACACGCAAAGGATACGTTTTTTATTCAGATACTGACACGGAAGTTGCTGTGAATCTGGTTGATTATTATTATAATAAATATAAAATGGGTCCGATTGATGCACTTGCAAAAGCAATGGTGCGAATTCGGGGATCCTATGCGCTGGCGGTGATGTTTCATGATTATCCCGGGGAGATTTATGCCGCACGGAAAGACAGTCCGATGATCATCGGCGTGACGGATGGGGAATCTTATCTGGCATCTGATGTCCCAGCCATTTTAAAATATACCAGAACGGTCTATTATATCGGGAATCTGGAGATGGCGCGGCTTACAAAAGGCGCTGCGGAATTTTATGATCTCAATGGTGAAATCGTGGAAAAGACAGCCACCGAGATCAGCTGGGACGCAGAAGCGGCTGAGAAGGGCGGCTTCGAACATTTCATGATGAAAGAAATTCATGAGCAGCCCAAAGCGGTGGAAGATACGCTGCATTCAATCGTAAAAGATGGAATGATGGATTTTGAATTGACGGGACTTACGGATGAGATCATCCGCGGAATCCGTCAGATTTATATTGTTGCATGCGGTTCCGCCTACCATGTGGGGATGGCGGCCCAATATGTGATTGAAGATCTGGGACGCGTGCCGGTGCGCGTTGAACTCGCGTCGGAATTCCGCTATCGGAATCAGCCGCTGGACCCGGACGGATTTGTGATCATTATCAGCCAGAGCGGTGAGACAGCGGACAGTCTGGCCGCACTTCGAAAAGCAAAGGAGAATCATCTGCGTACGCTTGCGATCGTCAACGTGATCGGCAGTTCTATTGCTCGGGAGGCAGACCATGTCTTCTATACGCTGGCAGGTCCGGAAATTGCTGTTGCCACAACTAAAGCCTACAGTACTCAGCTCATTGCCTGCTACCTGCTCGCAATGCAGCTTGGTGTTGTCCGGGGAGTTCTGTCTGAGGAACAGTGCAGTGCTTTGATCCGGGAGCTTGAGACATTGCCTGGGAAAATCACGCGTATTCTGGAGGATAAAGAACGTTTGCAATGGTTTGCGGCAAAATATGCCAATGCGAAGGATATCTTTTTTATCGGCAGAGGTCTTGATTATGCGATATCCCTCGAGGGCAGTCTGAAGATGAAAGAGATCAGCTATATCCATTCCGAAGCATATGCAGCGGGAGAATTGAAACATGGTACGATCTCACTGATCGAAGATGGTACTTTAGTGATCGGTCTGCTCACCCAGAACGACCTTTATGAAAAAACGGTCAGCAACATGGTAGAAGTGCAGAGCCGGGGCGCTTATCTGTTTGGCCTGACTGTCTATGGCAATTATGCGATTGAAGATCATGTAAACTTTACTGTTTACATTCCGCGCACAGATCCACACTTTACAGCGTCATTGGCTGTTGTGCCTCTGCAGCTGCTCGGTTATTACGTGTCTGTTGCAAAGGGACTTGATGTGGATAAGCCGAGAAATCTGGCGAAGAGCGTGACAGTGGAATGATTTGTGGAAATTTTTTACAAAAAAGAAAAAATTCCGCTTGACATTTGAAAAAGTCTGTAGTATTATAATCGACGTGAGTTGCAAAACTTACCAACCGCGGAGGTGGCGGAATTGGCAGACGCGCAGGCTTCAGGTGCCTGTGGTAGCAATATCGTGTGGGTTCAAGTCCCATCCTCCGCATGAAACTTCCCAGAGGAATCCGGGAAGTTTTTTTTGTCATAGACGATCAGAAACACGGAAATGGAATTAATTATCCATCAGGCGGGAGAATACGGGATGAATTTAAAAAAAGCTTTTCTTATCAGTTTATGTATCGTGATTGGCGTAGTACTCATTAGCGGAGGAGTCGTTTATAAACTGGGACACGATCTGTACAGCAGTGTGAATTATGTATCCGATGATTCAGTGGATGTGGCTGAGACACTTCCGGAAGAAGTTGAGGAAGAGACAGAAGAGAGGACTGGCGAACTGGTGAGTGATGCTGAACTGGCGGCGATCCAGGATTCCATGGATACTTCGAAGGAAGTGGTCTCCGATGAGGATATCTACAATGTTCTTCTGATTGGTGTTGACAGGCAGGAGAGAACATGGAACGGTAATTCAGACTGTGTGATCCTTGTTTCAATCAATAAAGCGGACAACCGGGTGACGATGGTATCTCTGATGCGAGATACCTATGTGAATATCCCGGATGTCGGATATAAAAAGCTGAATGCTGCTTACGCTTACGGAGCCGGACCGTTGCTCTGTGAGACAGTCACGGAAAACTATAAGATCGAAGTGGACCGGTATGTTGCAGTAGACTTCTGGGATCTGGTTGATATCATTGATATTATTGGCGGTGTTGATCTGGAGGTTTCTGCTGAGGAAGTCGAAGTAGCGAATGGTTATATCATGGATATGTGTGAACGCCTGATGGATATCGATCCGAGTGAACATTATTTTCCGTCGGAGGGCGGGCTGATCCATGCGGATGGAGTACAGGCTGTTGCTTATGCGCGAAATCGTTACGTGGGCAATTCGGATTTTGACAGGACTGAGCGTCAGCGCTATGTGCTTACTCAGCTTATGGCGGAAGTGCAGCAGATGTCCCTGGCTCAGATGACTGAAAAAATGCAGTCAATTCTGGAATACATTACCACAAATATTTCTGAGACCGAGATCTGGAGTATGGTCACAGAGCTTCCGGAAATGCTGCAATATGATTTTGAGACAAGCCGCGTACCATATGACAACATGTACAGTACGATTTATGTCAATGGACAGGATATGCTGGTTCCGGACTGGGAAGAGACGCTGGAACTTCTTCATGACTTTATTTATGAAAACGGTGATGATAGTTCTGATGATGTTTCCACTGTCGCTGAAGATTGAGAGATCGAGATGTCTAAGATTTTTTTCACGGATTTAGATGGTACATTGCTGAATGATGCGAAAGAGATTTCTCCGGGCAATCAGAGAGCCGTAAATCTGGCTTTGCAGCAGGGTCACAGGATAGTGATTGCTACCGGAAGACCGCTTGCGAGCGCCATAATACAGGCGGAACGGCTGGGGCTTATCAGAGAAGGCTGCTTCGTGATCGCCTTTAATGGCGGTGAGATCTATGATGTTTTCCGGAAACAGGTGCTTTATCGAAACTCTCTTTCCAGGGAACTGGCCACATCCGTTTTTGAAGAGGCACATCAGCTTGGTATTTATATACAAACCTTTTCAGATAAAGAAGTCCTGGCTGAAAAAGAATGTCCGCAGCTGCATGATTATGTGCGCCGTACGCTGCAACCGTTTCGAATCGTTTCATCTGTATTCGATGCACTTGAAGAAGACCCATGCAAGCTTCTGGCAATTGAAGAGCATCATCACGATGTGATCGTACAATTCCAGCAGGAACTTCTGCAAAAATACGGCGATATTCTTGACTGTTACTTTTCCAACGATGCGTATCTGGAAATTGTGCCGGCCGGAGTCACAAAGGGCGATGCGGTTTTGCGGTTGTGTGAATATCTGGATATTCCTGTTGAGAATACGGTTGCTGCAGGTGACGCTCCAAATGATGTAGAAATGATCAGGGCGGCTCAGATCGGTGCGGTCATGTGCAATGCCTTCCCTGGGGTAAAACAGTATGCGGACTATATTACTCTTGCGGACAACAATCACGATGGCGCAGCAGAGATTATTTCTAAATTTATACTCGGATCGTTAAATTGAGATGCACAATTTTTTATGGATTTTTAAAAATTTCTCTTGTAAAATCTAAAATTTTGTTATATAATGCAATACATGTTTGAGGTTTTCCTCATTTGCGGATATAGTTCATTGGTAGAACACCAGCTTCCCAAGCTGGGGAGGCGGGTTCGATTCCCGTTATCCGCTTTTTTTATGCGCAGAGCCCGGAAAGGTGTTTTGCGGCAGAAAGCGCCCTTCGATCCGATCAATTCCAATTACGAATTTCATAGCGAAAGTACTTGCAATTGCAGGAAAATAGTGGTAAGATATTCAGAGTTAAAATTTATAACCGTTACTGATAAAAGAGTGGACCGCGCGGTCCACTCTTATTTGTGGGGGTACGCATGAGTAAAAGAGAGACATATGAGCAGAGAACAGAAGCTCTTCTGATGCCGCTTATGGAGCAGTATCAGCTTGAACTGGTTGATGTTGAATACGTGAAGGAAGGCGGCAGCTGGTATCTCCGTGCCTATATCGATAAGCCAGGTGGAGTCACGATTGATGACTGCGAAGTGATCAGCCGTGCGCTCAGTGATCTTCTGGATGAGCAGGATTATATTGAAGATGCCTATATTCTGGAAGTCAGTTCGCCCGGGCTGGGCCGCCCTCTTCGCAAAGATAAGGATTTTGATCGAAGTATCGGTGAAAAGGTGGATATCAGAACCTTTCGGCCACTGAATCATCAGGAAGAATTTTCCGGTATATTAAGGGAATATGATAAACATACAGTCACAATAGACTTAGAAAATGGTGAGACCATGCATCTGGATCGGGCAGATATCGCACTGATCAGGCTGGCATTTGATTTCTGACAGGAAGGAAGGAACGAGATGAATAACGAGTTGTTGGAAGCACTTACGATCCTTGAAAAGGAAAAGAATATCAGTAAGGAGACGCTTCTTGATGCGATCAAGCAGTCATTGATTCAGGCATGCAGGAACAACTGGAAAACAGAAGCGGATAATGTCGTGGTAAATATTGATCCGGATACCTGCGAGTTTGAAGTGTACGCGCAGAAGACTGTGGTGGAAGAAGTCACAGATGAGCTTGCGGAAATCAGCCTGGTAAATGCAAAGATGGTGGATTCACGTTATGAACTTGGAGACATCGTCCGTGTCAACATTAAATCCAAAGAATTTGGGCGAATAGCGACACAGAATGCGAAAAATGTGATTTTACAGAAAATCCGGGAGGAAGAACGCAAGGTTCTTTATAACGAATATTATGAAAAAGAACATGATGTAGTGACTGGCATTGTTCAGCGCTATTTTGGACGTAATGTCAGCATCAATCTTGGAAAAGTCGATGCTACGCTTGCCAGTGAAGAACAGATCCGCGGAGAGATCTATCGTCCTACAGAGCGAATCAAAGTCTATGTCCTGGAAGTCAAAGACACGCCGAAGGGGCCGAGGATTCTTGTATCCCGCACTCATCCGGAGCTGGTAAAGCGGCTGTTTGAGGAAGAGGTGACTGAAGTCCGGGACGGTACTGTAGAGATCCGCAGCATTGCAAGAGAAGCCGGCAGCCGTACGAAAATAGCAGTCTGGTCGAACAACCCGGATGTGGATCCGGTAGGAGCATGTGTCGGATTGAATGGCTCTCGTGTGAATGCGGTAGTAGATGAACTCCATGGAGAAAAGATTGATATTATCAATTGGGATGATAACCCGGCTCTTCTGATTGAGAACGCTCTGAGCCCGGCGAAGGTAATTACGGTTCTTGCGGATCCGGATGAAAAGTCTGCAAAAGTAGTAGTTCCGGATTACCAGCTTTCCCTCGCGATTGGAAAAGAAGGTCAGAATGCAAGGCTTGCGGCACGTCTGACCGGATTTAAGATTGATATTAAGAATGAGACACAGGCACGGGAATCCGGTGATCTTCTTGAGTATGAGGAAGATTATTACGAAGAAGATTATTATGACGAAGACGAATATTATGAGGATGA
>JAJBVF010000322.1 GCA_020859965.1 Clostridiales bacterium | reverse complement strand
ATCCTGGACAGCCTGGACGGGTTCCGGTTCTGTGTATCCGCCTTCAGGCCGTTCTTTTCGCAGATATTGTAGAGATAATCGACACGCTTCCGATACTCTGTATAATCAGCTGCATCCACCCTGACGATCGCGTGCAGGCTCTTTTTCCCGGAATAGACCAGGCATGCCACTGGTAACTGCAGTTCGCGGATTATGGCATTCTGACGGTCAATATTCATGCTATCGGATTCTACCAGCGCATAGCGGTATTCTGTGACATTCTCGTTTTTGCAGCCATTCCCGTCCAGAGGATTGAACCGGATCCACGCACCTGCTTCCGGATTGCAGTCTCCAACAACATTGGCTATATCACCGTTGCAGTGTTCCAGCAGTTCGATCAGCTGTCCGGCCGTGCGGTCCCAGCTCCCCTGCTGCGGCAGCCAGCGTTTGCCCTTCTCATCCGTCTTCTCCCAGCTTCCGGTCACGTATCCGACGTTCTCACTCGCTTCAAACAAAATCCCGAGGTATGTAGTCAGCTCTTTTACCGGATCCCATTTCTCAGGCTCGCGGACCTCCTGTTCTTCGATCCAGTTCTGGTCAACAACGATCTGCTCATCGTCACGTGAGATTGAATCATCCCAGTCCAGCTCATGCCCATATTCCGGGATCCATCCGTGGTCCTTTGCCATCTGTACAATGGTGCCGCCCGTTACCGGGGAACTGTTGCCGCGGAAACTGTTCCACTTCTTTTCACATTCTCCTTCGTGGTAACGTCCAAAATCCCTGCGGCTCCAGTCACTCCATACAGAT
Organism: Clostridiales bacterium; assembly: GCA_020859965.1. Classification (GTDB taxonomy): domain Bacteria; phylum Bacillota; class Clostridia; order Lachnospirales; family Lachnospiraceae; genus Choladousia. Next base: position 7,812 of record JAJBVF010000322.1, on the reverse strand, counting down.
ACGGGATATCCTTCCTGCTTTAATGCCATGCCAACATTTACCCACTCCTGATAGCCAAGCTCACCCGGATCGATATATTCAATTACTTTTTGCAGGTCTGTCTTTTCCATCTATTATGCACTCCTGTATTCCTGCGCTTCGCACGGGTTATATCCATGCGGGTTAATGTCATATGGCACCCGCCATCCATTCGCTGCGATCCGGTCTATGAGTTTCCTTGCAGTATTAAAATCCCATGTACCCACATGTTCAAAGCCGCGCCCTTCAAGAAAGCGGATCTGTTTTGGCGTAGTCAATCCTTCTTTCCTGCGCTTATCCAGGCGGTCAAGAAGCTTTGCTGCCTTGCCGGCATTGTCGATCTGGTCTGGCAGGATGCCGAGCTTTTCAAGCGTATTTTTCTGCTTTTCTGATGCCGGCCCCATCTCCCAACCGAACGATGGCACATAGCTTGTCAGGTCTTCAGCCTGGATACTCATTTCAAACTGCAGCGGATCTACCAGCTTCTTTTTACGTTTCCTCATTTCTGCCAGCTGTTTTGCCAGGGATTCTTCCCGCTGTGCCACAACGTCCTCTGATGCCTGTTTCTTTGCCTCTTCGATATCGACTGCACATCCGGCCTGTTCCAGGTTTTCTGTCATCTTCTGCGCCACTTCTTCATTCTCGCAGATCAGGCTTGCAGGATGGCATAATTCATGCCGTTCTGTATGCCATAAAAAATCCAGCAGCAGAAGGTGGTCCTTCCCGGGATACAACCGTGTGCCGCGGCCGACCATCTGCGCATACAGGCTTCGGATCTTTGTCGGTCTTAGTACGATGATACAGTCTACAGATGGGCAGTCCCATCCTTCCGTGAGCAGCATGGAGTTACATAGGACGTTGTATTTTCCATCATCAAAATCCTGGAGTATTTCCGCTCTGTCACCGCTCTTTCCATTCACTTCGGCTGCAGAGAAGCCCTTCTCGTTCAGGATCCGGCAGAATTTCTGTGAAGTCTTGATAAGCGGCAGGAATACGACTGTTTTTCTATCCATGCAGTATTCCGCCATTTGATCTGCTATCTGTTCCAGATACGGGTCAAGCGCCGTCCCCAGATCTCCACTCTTGAAATCGCCAGCGCTTATCCCGACACCAGTCAGATCCAGTTTCAGTGGAAGAGTCAGTGCCTTGATCGGAGACAGGTATCCTTCCTTGATCGCCTTTGGAAGCGTATATTCATAAGCCAGGCTCTCAAAATATTCTCCCAGGTTACGCATATCACCACGGTCTGGTGTAGCTGTGACCCCGAGAACATGTGATCCTGGAAAATGCTTCAATACGCGCTGATAGCTGTCAGACAGGCAGTGATGTGCTTCGTCTATGATGATCGTATTAAAATAATCATCCGGGAATTTTTTCAGCCGGCTCTCACGCATCAGTGTCTGGACGGATCCGACTGTGATCCGGAACCAGCTTCCAACACAGGTCTCCTCTGCTTTTTCGGTCGCACAAGCCAGTCCGGTCGATTTGCGTATCTTATCGGCAGCCTGATCGAGCAGTTCCCCGCGGTGTGCGAGGATCAATACTCTGTCACCATGCCTGACGCAGTCTTCCGCAACCTTGGCAAACACGATCGTCTTGCCGCATCCGGTCGGAAGAACCAGCAGCGTTTTATTCACGCCGCTGTCCCACTGGCAAAAGATTGCTTTTCTTGCCTCCTCCTGGTATGGTCTTAAATCCATATTCTCACCCTATTTCTAAAAGTTTCCGGCACTGTATTTCTTCATTTCCTTTGGATACAGCTTCTCCATCTGGTTAAACATCTTTGACGGGTCTTTCGTCCCGGGCACCTGGATCACATGTCCTTTTCCGGTCAGCCCCGGCAGTGCGTTCCAGTTCATGCGCATCTTCTCGCCTTCTTTTTTCAATCCTACGCTGCGGAAAAGCTGTGACAGCTTCCAATCAAGGGAACTGTGTAAAATAAAATTCTCCCGGATAGACACTTCTCGCCCTTCCGGCCCTTTTACCCTGAAATACACGACCGCCATATTGCAGGGCGGGAGTTTTCCCTGCCCTGATGATCTTGCCCTCTCATACTTTTCGATCGTAAATTCATAATCTCCTTCCGGGACCGGCTCAAAATCACTGCCGTCATTCTGTATCGTATCGTCCCAGCTTAATTCTCTTCCTGCATCACTCGTGGTTCTCTTTTCCTTTCTTTTTTAATTAAATGGGATCTCTTCCTTTTCCCTGGCTTCTTTGATCATGCCGTAAACCTGCTCCCAGGCACCCACTAAAACGCCGTCAATAAAATCAGAAGGGTAATCCCAGATCGGCATATCTGCAGGGAAATATCCCCTCGCTCCTACGACTGTCTGGATCTCCTGCTCCAGCACCAGATGTTCTTTCATCAGGTCGGCTAATGCCTTTGGGACCCGTTCGTCTACTTTGAACGCGATCGTCTCCTGATAAGGATTTGCTTTTGGCTCTTCTTTTGCCGGCGCTGGTGCCGGCTTTTTTACGGGTTCTTTTACCGGTTCCGGCTTGTTCATCCCGGCTGAAGCCGGCTCCTGTTTCACTGGCTGAGCTGCTTCGATGTTTCTGCTGCCACTGTCCTCGATCACACTGGCGATCTCAGCATAATCAAGCGGCAGTTCATCCGGCAGGCCATAACGGTTCTTTGCATCCCAGCACGGATGGTGCGTGGTGTACATGATGCGGCGGCCGCCCTGAGCTTTATTCTTTCCTTTTGTGGATCCCTGGCCATCCACATTGACCACGATAGTCTTGTAGTTGGCGAACAATACCATATCTGCCCACTCGCGGATCAACGGCGCGACCTTCTTGGACGTTTTCATTTCCCAGTGGTCATAGGCTCCCATCTCGTCCGGCTGTTCGATTTTTTTCAGCCAGGCATGCGCAGTCATCACAACATTGATGCCCTTCGCTGCCACATCAGAGAGCAGGTTCAGGAACCTTCCGAATTCTTCTGCGCTATACTGATAGCCCTTGCCATAACCCGGCGTTTCGATGCTGTCCCAATGGTTCTTCGCCATCAGGGCATCCAGCTCCATCTGTTCCGCCCAGTCAGCGGTATCAATGACCAGCGTCCTGCAGCAATCCGGATTCGAGATCACATACCGCACTTCGCTTAACAGCATCTCCCACGATGTCGGCTTGTCAAACCGCGCTACATCCATATCTTTGGTGGAATCTTCCGTATCAATAAAAACCGGATCCGGGAACTGCGCGGCGAACGTTGACTTGCCGATCCCTTCCACGCCGTAAATAACGACCTTCTTTGCCCCAGGAAGCTTACCTCTTGTGATATTCATTAAAATTCACCTGCCTTCCATGCTTTCTTGTCCTGCATCTGCGGATGTTCCTGCCCGGACACATAACCATCCTCTATGATGATGCTGCATTCTTCGCCTGTGCTGACGCGCGTTGCGATCGCCTGCAAGCCTTCCTGCTCCAGCCAGGAGCCGAATTCCTGAAGCGTATCGAGGTCCATCTGCTCAAGCTTGTCCAGAAGTACGAATCCGCATTTGGGGTTCAGCTTCCGCACGATCGCCGTGGAGACTTTCAGGCGGTCGGATCCGGACATGTTGTCCCATTTCTGGCCTTTATATGTCAGTTCGCCTTCTTCGACCGATAATCCAGGCAGTGGCAGCTCCGCGTGTTCCAGAAGGTCTGTTTTTGCTTTCCGTGTGTCTGATATCTCTTTGGTCAGGCGGTCGTACTGCCGGCGATAATCTGCAGCATCTTCTTCTGCTTTCTCCTTGTCGAGGTTCGCGCGGACCTTCCGGTTTATCTCTTCGATATTAGAGATACTTGTTTCCAGCTCTGCCGTAGATTCATCCTGAAGGTCTTTCGCATCTTTCCTTGCTGTTGAAAGGTCGGCATTCGCTTCGATCAGCTCGTCTTCTTTTTTCGAGAGCTGTGCCTGCAGTGCTTCCACTTCCTGTTTCAAGATCGCCGCTTTCCGCTCATAATCATCTACTTTATTGCGCTTTCGCTGGTTCTCACCATTCCGTGCGAGGATCTCCTGCTGCTTCTGGATCAGTTCTGACGGGGATACCAGGTCTTTCGGTGCATCCGGATAGTACGGCTGTTCCCTGGCAAACTTCGCTTTCCTGTCTGCGATCTGTCCTATCGTCAGGCGTTCGTTGTATTGACTTTTTTCCTGCTGTTCCAACTCTTCCAGCTGATTACCGACACCGATGATCTTCAGGAGTGTTTTTGCTTTGTCATGGTTAGAAGCATCCATAAATTTCGGAAGATTGATCGCCAACTTTTCAACAAATTCATTCAGGAGCTGCTGCCCGCCCTTCTGTCCATTCGGATCCGTGACCTTCAATGCGCTGTTTTTCCCTTTTCTCTCCACAACAAGGCCGTTATCCATCGTAATCTTGATTGCCGGAGGAACGACGGATTCATTTCTCTGCGCTTTTGACGGGCGGTAATTATCGCCACCAAGTGCCCAGGTGATGGAATCCAGTACGGAAGTTTTCCCCTGGTTATTCTTACCACCGATGATAGTCAGGCCGTTTTGCGTCGGCTCAACTACTACGGCCTTGATCCGCTTAACATTTTCTATCTCAAGCCGGTTGATTTTTACATTCTCCATATTTATGTTCCTCTCTCTTTATTCTTCTTTTTCAGGCCATAACCCTACCAGTGTCAGCGCGAGTTCCATTCCCACGCCTGTGATAAAAGCATCCCTGTTATCGATCTGGCCGGAATATTCCTGTGCCAGTTTGACTGCCTCCATAGCATCATTCTTGTCGACAAGCAGCATCTCATTTGCCCAAATCATCGTGTTACCTCCTACTCCTTACATCTGTCCGGTTGCACCGCAACCGCCATCCATCCGGTTCCCCTGTCGGTTTTCTGTGCATCAAATGTTACTCGTCCCCCGACTTCCAGTTTCTTCCGCCTGGATTCCATCAGGATTTCGCTCCAGTGGACAAAATAGTCCTGACTATCATCGCCAGTGACAAATCCGTATCCGCGCTCTGGATACCAAGCTTTTACTACTCCTCTCATTGACAACTCACCTCTTTCAGCTTTATAATTAATCTGTGGTTTTTACTTGCGCCCTGATTCAGTTTGCCGGCTGTCAGGGCGTTTCTCCTATGCGATCCGCTTACCGCTCATCGTTTTCATGATGACTTCCCCGGTCCGCAGATCGTGCTTATGTATGCTCGTGTTGTATGGCTTGGAGAGTCCCCAGCCGCGCGGGTTGTAATGCTCCGGGAATCTGACCGTCAGGCAATACTCTGATTCATGGATGACCTTAACCACCTGTTCTCCATACGCCCACGGATTCACGCATCCGATGGCTGCGTCCAGGTCAGCTACTGATGGGTGCACCATGCGGATCCTGATGTTCTGCCCGGTCAGTCCATAATGCTTATATCCTTTCTTCATGCTTCCCACTCCTTTCTATCAAGCGTAATAAATACCGGTCTGCTTGGCTCGCGCTCGATCGTTTTTGCTCGGTGTTTCCGCCGCGGCTGTTTGCGCTGTGGCTCTGTCGCTATGACAAATGCGGATCCGGCAACAAGTGCAATCATCAGCGCGATGTAGATCACATCCTCAACAGGGCGCTGCGTCCAGAGCCACTGTGCCGCGGCTGCCGCAATAAATGTCAGTGCTCCGGTCATGATTGCCGCATACTCTCTCAGTTTCATTTCCTCACCTCTTCCTGGCTTCCTCTGCCTCATGATAAAACCAAAACTTTCCTGCATCTTTCCCGGTGATCACCAGAGTAGTCCCGGGAATATCGACCGTGTGTGGATACTCCTCTACGATCTCCCTGTCCCCGATCGGCTCCCAGCAAAACTCACCGTCTGCCTCCTTATGTACCCGCCGGGCAAGTGATTCCATCCGCTCGTCCAGCTTCGGGAGATTCACCCGGACGTTTTCACAGTAGTCGATCTCGAAAAAGCTACTGCCATCGACACAGGCGAGATAGACCATCCTTTTATCATCAATCTGGCTCAGCCGTTCATTCAGCTTCATTACAGCTCCTTTTCTCCTTTAAAACAAAATCTGCTATTGTCTTTTGCCGCCTTCCTCAGCTCCCTGATCATCCAGTCACCATCCAGATTGCAGAGCATCGCAAACCAGTTTCCTTGGAAGAAACTCTCGCACTCATAGATGGTGCTCCTTGCTTCCTGGTCTTTCTTGTTGGATGTATGTCTCTCCAACTGTCGCAAGGCACCGCAATAATCCTGGCAGGCTCGTTTGATAATCTCATATCGCAATCGCTCGGTTGCCTGCCTGTCCATTCTGCCAGCCCCCCCAATCAGCTCACCTCCTGTAAAATCCGTGCCCTGTCTTCCGCCGGAACTTTTAAAGCGTCCATCATCTTCCAAAGTTCGCTCAGCCTGATGGTTTCCGGTTCCCGGAATCGCTGTGTCATGGTGCTGTACGGCATGCCGATTTTCTTTGCCAGTGTTTTCAGGCTCATTTCCCGCCGGATTAACCATGATGTAATGACTGCTTCACCTCATTGGGGCGGGGATCTGATTTAGGCTTGCAGAAACTTGTCTTTGGCATTCAATCATCTCCTTTTTTACTTCCGCTCATATTTAATATGATCATTTTGCATGTATGAACCATCCAGCCTTGATCTGATAAACTGCTCACTGACTTCATCACCGCTATCTGCAAAACAATCCGCAATAAATTCCGCGCAGTTCATAAATTTCTTATCGTCATGCTCTAAATGTGCTTCAATCAATACAAAGAGCATTTTGTGGCAGATATAAAATCTGGTTCTGCAATGCTTACCGCAAAAATTGCAACCGATGGAAAGGAACTTCGCACTATTTCTTACACTTTGCAGGAAATGATGCAGAAAAATCTTTAATAAGGCCATGGCCATATACCAAAGTAGAGCATCATAGCAATAAATGCCGTGATTAGCCATCCTATGGCTACAATCGCCCATATTACATAAAGAACAGCCACCCAATCTATATAGATTCTGGGTCTTTCTTTATGTTTGCTTTTGTCTTTTTTCTTAAAGAACAACTGTCTCACCTCCGGTTATTCTGTCTCTATAGTTACGCTCGGAATAACTCTTTCCGGATAAATCGTTAGCTCGTAATGGTATTTATCCGTGCTTGTTGGCTCAAGCTGTTCCACCACATAACATGTCCACTCATTTAGATAGATGTAATCTTTATAATAGTCATCTTCACCAGTCTTTATGGTGACGACTAATTCGCTGGACGAACTGTTACTGATTGACATATATCCTTCTGCTTCGAGCATGACTGTATCTGTTCTGGCATTTGTTACCGTAATCTTGCGGTACACATTAAATTCGTTTGCTTCTTTTGATAAATTGTGATTAACTGTATTTGCTGTAGAACATCCAGTTACGGAAATACATATCATTACCGCCATGCTTAATAGAGTAGCTTTCCTTTTCTTCACCTTCTCACCTCCCCCCTTAATATCCCTGCTCCTCTGCGATCTTCTTTGCTGTGGCGTTTTCATCTGCCTCAATTCATGAAGTCCTTAATCGTTGGTACTTTGCCTCGAAAGGTTCCTGTTTTTTCCATGAATTCATTCACAGCTTCATCAATGTCGTTCTCTACACTTTTCTTAAGTATTTCCACGACAGCTTTCGCACAGACCGGCGTTAGCCGTTTTTTGTTTAACGTCTCCATCAGCTCGGAAGCAATATCCAATAGCGTCTCTCTTTCCATCTCGCCCTCCTCTTATGCTGTAGTTCTGCTTGCGTGTATAGAACCTTCTTCTTTATTCATTTGTGTAAATATTTTCTCTTGACAATAAAATTCTTTAGCAATATCATGA
>JAJBVF010000225.1 GCA_020859965.1 Clostridiales bacterium | reverse complement strand
CTACAAGGATGTCAAACGGATATATGGATACAAGATGGAGGGATACTGGAGCAATATCGCTTCCGTGGATTCCTACTACCGGACAAACATGGATTTTCTGAAAAAAGACGTGCGGGATTATTTCTTCCACGAGCATCCGGATGTACACTCAAAGGTGGACGACAATCCTCCGGCAAAGTACAACCCGGGGAGCAATGTGAGAAACAGCCTGGTAGCCAATGGCTGCATTATCAACGGCACTGTGGAAAATTCAGTTATTTTCAAAAAGGTGTTTGTCGGAAACAACTGTACGATCAAAAATTCAATTATTCTCAATGATGTATACCTCGGCGATAATGTTTATCTTGAGAACTGCATTGTTGAGAGCCGCGATACCATCCGCGCGAATTCGCGTATAGTGGGCGAGGATGGAGTGAAGATCGTGATAGAATCAGATGAAAGATATGTCCTTTAGGACAGGATTTCCCGTTTGGGAACTGCCGCAGAAGAAAGATTCGGATCAGAACGGCTCAGGCATTGTGTGCCAGCCGACATGGGATGAAAAGCTGATTTGTGGTGACCTGTAGTGTGCAGCGGGAAAAGAAATACAAGCAACATGGGGGAAAGGTCAATGACAATAACCGACGTAAGAGTTAGAAAAGTAGCGAAAGAGGGCAAGATGAAAGCCATCGTGTCCATTACGCTGGATGATGAATTTGTAGTACATGATATCAAGGTAATCGAAGGAGAAAAGGGTTTATTTATAGCGATGCCCAGCCGGAAGGCTGCGGATGGCGAATATCGTGATATCGCGCATCCTATTAACTCTGAGACACGCGAGCGGATACAGCAGATTATTCTAGATGAATATGAAAAAGCAGCTGCAGAAGAGTCAGAAGAAGAATAAGAATATGAATAAGAAAAACAGGAGACAGCTTTGGTGCGTAGAGCTGTCTCCTGTTTTTTCTGGAAAAGTAAAATGAATTTTTATTTCTGGACAATCAGAAAAAGATGAAGTATTATCGCATTAGGTTGTTTTTTAGATTGTTGAAAAAAGAAAGAATGTCTGCCGGAGGCAGAATGGGTTGAGGACGGAATATGGCGAGCATTAAGGATGTAGCGAGACAGGCTGGCGTGGGAGTGGGCACGGTATCTCGCATGATCAATGACAGTGGATATGTTTCAGAAGCTACTAAAGCAAAAATTGAACAGGCAATGAAAGAACTGGATTATACGCCGAACGAGCTGGCGAGGAATCTTTATCGCAAAAGGAGCGGGATTATTGCAGTTCTGGTTCCCAATGTATCCAATCCATTTTTTGCGGAATTTATTGATTGCGTTGAAGAAGAACTACATAAAGTGGGTTTCAAGACCATGCTCTGTAATACCGTAAAAGGAGTGAATGCAGAGGAAGAATATCTGGATATGCTCAATCGCCATATCGTGGATGGCGTGATCTCCGGCGTTTCTTCTCTGGACAAGAAGGCATATACGAAGATTCAGAAGCCAATCGTAGCGCTTGACCGTTATCTTGGAGAAGAGATTCCGGTTGTCGCGGTGGATCATAAAGAAGGTGGCAGGATCGCGGCTGAAACATTGATTGAAAATGGCTGTAAAAGAGTACTGCATTTTCGAAGTGTTACGGGAGTAGACACTCTTTATCATGACCGTCATGCAGAGTTTGAGAAAGTCATGCGGCAGCATGGTGCAGAGACTTTTTGCTATGACCTCGCTTGGGATCGGCTGGATACAGAGTATTATCATGAAATTGTAGAAAAGGTATTTGAGGATGGCGTTGAGTTTGATGGCGTATTTGGCGTTGACCGTCTGGCCATTGAGTGTATGAATGAACTGATTCACAGACATAAAAAAATTCCGCGGGATGTAAAAATTGTGTCTTATGATGGAACCTACATTACTGAATTGGTGGAACCCAAAATGACTACGATTGTTCAGCCAATTGCCGGTCTGGCAAAGGAGTCGGTGAGTCTGCTTTGCGAATTGATCAATGGAAATCGCTATGTCGATAAGAGAGTCATTCTGAAAATCAAATTGCGTAAAGGTGGGACAACTCTGTAAAAAATCGGTCAAAAATATTGCACAAGAATTGAAAATGAAAATTGGCTATATTGTACAAAAATCAAGGAAATCAAAAAAATACATTGACAGACTCGTCAATTAAGATATAATGAAACCATACATCGAAGGAATGTATTTTTTGTTACCCTGATGTGGAACCGTTTCCATAAATTGAAAATAACTTTTCAAACCTGGAAATCGGTTTCATGAAATCGGATTTATTACGCAAAAGATAGATTCTTCGGTTAAAACAATACTCCGGAGTATTGATGAAGCGGTTAAAATGAGTAAACAGAACCAGGAGGAAAAAAATGAAGAGAAGAATTTTACAGTCTTTCATGGCAGCCGTTATGGCAGGAACTATGGTTATGGGATCTTCTGGCGTGTGCCTCGCATCAGAGAGTGAGAACAGCATCACGGTTTTAGTGGAGAGTGGTTCTCCGGCAGAAGCTCTGGCAAATGAAACGGCAGAAGCGTTTGAAGAAGAAACAGGATGCAAGGTAATCGTGGATGCGGTTGCTTATTCAGGTATGTATGATAAGATTTCCACAGAGATTAAGGCCGGAGAAGCAGCGCACGATGTGGCTTGTCTGGACTTTGTATGGCTGGCGGCATTTGCGGAAGCAATTGAGCCGATTACAGATGCAGACACCAGCGATTTCCTTCCAACTCTGGAAGAGAGCGGTACGGTAGATGGAAATCTTCTGGGTTATCCGATGTGGGTAAACGCGAAAATCCTGATCTACAGAAAGGATCTGATTTCAGAGGATCAGGTACCGACTACGTGGGAAGAGTATCAGGCGCTTGCTGCAGAGCTGACAACGGATGATATGTATGGTACAACCGTATTCGGAAGCGGGTCAGACGGCGTGTGCTCTTTCCTTGATTTTGCCTGCCAGGCTGGTGCGGAAGGCCTTGTATATGACGCGGATGGCAATGTGAATATTACGGATCAGGCTTATGTAGACGCGCTGACTTTTATGGTAGAGAATGCAAATGCGGATTATACGCCGGCTGACTCACTCGCTACTGCTGCGACGGAATCACAGGAACTTTTCACCAATGGAAAGGTAGCTATGCAGCTGAACTGGAGCCATCAGTATCCGGCAGCAGTAGAAGCTCTGGGAGCAGACAAGGTTGGCTGCGCAGCGATGATCGGTGGTTCTGCAGGCGTAGGAGCGACAACAGGCCCATGGTATGAGTGCGTAATGAAAAATTCAGAGAATAAAGAGATGGCATTGCAGTATGTAGAGTACATGTATGAGCACAATGCGGATTACATGGATCAGACCCTGAAAATTGCGGCCAGAACTTCCGTATATGAGGAAGCTGCAGCGGAAGAAGGAAATGAGCATACAACCGCAGTGCTGGAGACTCTGTCTGCTTCTCAGTCTCAGGCTCGTCCGATGACTACGACCTGGTCCCAGGTGGAAGAAGTTCTTACCGGCGTAGTGGAATCCTGTCTGAGCGGAGCTGATATTACGACAACACTGGAATCTGCGAAAACCGAAATTGAAGCGATCGGAAAGTAAGGAATGATGGAAAAGGGCGTCCGGAAGGCTGAGCTTACCTGTTGCGGACGCTCTTTTTTGCTAATGAGGTGGGAGAAATGAGATTAATTTCGAAAAAAACATTATTACTTTTCTTTTTACCCGGCGCAGTGTTTATGGGAATTTTCCTGGTATATCCGATTTTTAAAATGGTAATTGACAGTTTTTATCAGATTGGGATTACGGGAAATCGAACCTTTATTGGCTTTGAAAATTATATGAAGGCTTTTACAGCCAGCGGCTGTCTGAAGCAGCTGAAAAATACTCTTCTCTATATTGTGATTGCTGTCAGTATTGAAACGGTGATGGGGTTCCTTGCCGCGTTGCTGTTTGAACTGGATTATAAAGGAAGCAAGCTCATCCGGTCTCTGATGATGACTCCGTTGATGATTGCGCCTCTGGTTGCGGGTCTGATCTGGAAGCTGATGCTGAGCTCCAGCTTTGGTATTGTGAATGAACTGCTGGTCAGAATCGGCATTCTTTCCAGTGCGAATGATATTTTGTGGCTGGCTGATCCGAAATGGTCCCTTCTGGCCTGCTGTATTGCGGATATCTGGCTGACGACTCCGTATATGATGATGATGATTCTGGCCGGGCTTCAGGGACTGGATAGTGGATTGATTGAGGCAGCAAGAATTGACGGTGCAAATACGATTCAGGAAATCTTCTATATAAAGCTTCCGGGGATAAAGCCGGTTCTTTTGACCGCGTTGTCTGTAAGAATTGTGGATGCGGCGAAAACATTCGACATTATATGGGCAATGACAGAGGGCGGTCCCAACAGTTCCTCAGAAACAATCAGTATACTGATTTATAAGAATCTGGTGAAATATAATAACACGGGTTATGCCAGTGCGATGGCGGTATTATTCATCATTGTTCTGGTTGCCTTTACTTTGATTTTTATGCAGAGCCTTTGGAACCCAAAGAAAAAGGACTGATACGGATAAGGAGTTGAGAGTTCGATGAAGATAAAAAAACAGGGAAAAAAGCTGGCAATTCTTGTTTCTGTGATTCTCACGCTGTTCTGGCTTTTTCCGTATGTCTATGTAATTTGCTGTTCGTTTAAGCCGGGAGCAGAGGTAATAGCGATTCCGCCGTCCTTTTTCCCAAAGACGTTTTCTGTAGAAAACTTTACCGGATTGTTTGACAGAATGGATGTGGTTTCTTATCTGATAAACAGTCTGGTCACAGCACTTGGGAGCACAGTAATAGCGGTGGCCTTAGGTTCGCTGGCAGCTTACGCGATTCAGAGATCCGGAGCAAAGCTGTCCATCTTCCTGGTCGTGATGATCCTTTGTCTGAAGATGATACCGACGTCCAGTATTGTAGTACCGATTTACGAAGTAATCTGTGATATGGGGCTGTATGATACAAGGATTGCTTTGATTATTGTCTATGCCGCGATTAATATGCCATTTGTCATGTGGACGATGCTCAGCTTTTATGAGGGGGTTCCTACGACGTTGGATGAAGCGGCGTATATGGACGGGGCATCCAGCATAGATACCTTCTGCAAAGTGATTTTCCCGATCTGTATGCCGGGAGTAGCGACGGCCTTTATATTCACATTGTTCCTGGCGTGGAATGATTTTCTGGTTTCCCTTTTGCTTACCAGTGTAAACGCGAAAACATTTACGGTAGGTCTGGCCGGGTTTTTATCAGCATACAATCTGGATCTGGGGCCTATGTGCGCGGGTGCGTTTTTATTCAGCTTCCCGGTGATGGTTCTTTCTGTTGCAGCCCAGAAGTATATTGTGCGTGGAATGACAGCAGGAGCTGTGAAAGGATAACATACATGGAGGATTTATATGTCGAAGGAACGATTGCAGCGGAATATAGAAAAAGCACAGCATGAGATAGATACAAAAAAAGACCTGGTTAAAAACGGGAGCATGCGCCAGAAATATCATTTTATGGCGCAGACCGGCTGGATTAATGATCCCAATGGCTTGATCTATTTTCAGGGAAACTATCATTTCTTTTTTCAATATAATCCGTATCATGGCTTCTGGGACTCAATGTACTGGGGGCATGCAGTCAGCAGGGATTTGCTGCATTGGGAATATCTGCCGCCGGCGCTCGCACCCAGTGAAACATACGATGATCATCCGAAGGGCGGCTGCTTTTCAGGAAGCGCCATAGAGCGGGATGGCAGACTTTATCTGATGTATACCGCGACGACAAATGCGGGAGAAGGATTTGAACAGACGCAATGTCTTGCTTACAGTGAGGATGGGATTCATTTTGAAAAATATGAAGGGAATCCGCTGGTAAAAGCGCCTGCGGGGATTCCGGCAGATCAGTTCAGAGATCCCAAAATATGGAAACATGAAGATTTTTATTACATGGTAGTGGGGGCGTGCAAAGAAGAACGTGGAATGGCTTTATTGTATCGCTCTGCGGACCTGATTCATTGGGAATTCTGGAATGTTCTGTTTGAGAGCAGGGGAGAATGGGGAAGAATGTGGGAATGTCCGGATTTCTACCAGCTGGGAGATAAGTATGTCCTGACTTTTTCACCCATTGCCTCCGGAGATCACACAGCGGTCTGGCTAAGCGGCCAGTTTGATTATGAGACCGGAAGATTTTGCCCGGAGAGAAGCGGCGAGATTGACTGGGGACTCGATTATTACGCACCTCAATCCTTTCTGGCGCCGGACGGAAGACGTATTACGGTTGGATGGGCAAACGGTTGGGAATGGATGCCGCAGTGGAAGGACTGGGGGCCCTCTTTTCAGGAAGGCTGGTGCGGTTTTTTCAATGTTCCCCGCGAGGTTCGTATGCTGAAGGATGGAAGTTTGCAATATCTTCCGGTGAGAGAACTGGAAGCTTTACGGGAGAAACCGTGCCGGATTCAGGAACTGTTCGTCACAGAAGAAGAACGTGAGCTGATTGCCGGTGACGGGATCTGCTTTGAAATGAAGTTCCGAATTGATCTGGAAAGAACAGACGCAAAGAGCCTGGAATTGGATCTGCGATGCGGAAAAGGGAAAAAAACAGCTTGTGTCTTTGATTTTGAAAAAGGTCAGCTGAGCGTGAATCGGAACAATGCGGATGGATGGAGCAGAGGAACCTCCAGAAGTGTATTGTTTCTGAAAGGGAAACAGGAACTGGACGTCCATATTTTTTCAGATCAGAGTTCAATTGAATTGTTCTCTGATCAGTACCGTAATAATCATTCCAATAACGTATTTGCGGGAAACACTCAGAGAATGATTAAGGTTCATGCTTATGGCGGAACAGCAGCAATCGTTGACTATGAATCTTATGGACTGCAATGCTGTTTTTGACAGGGAAAATCGGCCCTGTTTGCTTGGAGGTGAAAAAACATGACTGGTAATAACTATTATGACGTGACAGAATGGGGCGTGCTGGATGCACATACGGACATCGGAGCGGTTATCAACAGCATGATTCAGGAGATAAAAGACAGACAGAGGAAAACCGTGGAATTGAGGGGAGAAAGTCCGGAACAAACAGAAGAAGGGTACCCCGGAGCGGTCATCTATATTCCGCCCGGAGATTATCATCTCCGAACACAGGTTGTGATTGACATCAGCTACCTGAAGATTATGGGTGCCGGACACGGTTTTGTATCATCCAGCATACGCTACAATATTCCGGAGGACAGATGGTCAGGACTACATGAACTATGGCCGGGCGGAAGCCGGATTCTGGTGGATATCGCGCAGAAAAAGGGCGATAAAGAATCTGCGGGAGCGGCATTTTATGTGGAGCGGAGCGGGGATCCGAGGATCAGTTCGGTGGAATTTGAAAACTTTTGTATCGACGGCCTTCATTTCGTGGATGACGGCTCGGGTGATTCGGAAAATACCTATGTGAACGGTAAGACTGGTATTTATATTGCGAGCCCGCAGGATTCCTTTCGCATAACCGGTATGGGAATGGTGTATCTGGAGCATGGAGTGACGATTTGTCATGCGGACGCGTTGTCGATTCATGACAATTTTATTGCGGAGTGCGGAAGCTGTATCGAGCTGCGTTCATCAGGGCAGGCATCGAAAATAACGGACAATCTGATCGGAGCCGGCTATAAGGGATATTCGATATACGCGGAAAACTTCGGCGGTTTGCTCGTATCGTCCAACAATGTGTTTCCCCGGGGGAAAAGCAGTCTTCACTTTTCCGGTGTTCTTCGTTCATCCGTGACAGGCAACCGATTTCATTCCTTCTATCCGGGTATGCTGGTGTTTGAAGGCAATTGTTCGGAAAATCTGGTATCTGCGAATCATTTTCTGCGGGATCATGAGCCCTGGCCGCCCATGCAGGGATATGACAATGGCCTGGAGGATTCCTGCGGTCTGATTTGTGTCAGCGGTAATTATAATACGATTACTGCAAATCATATCTCAGAGAGTATTGACACCAGATATCTGAAACCGGCCGGAGTGTGTCCTGTTATCATACATCTGTTGTCCGGTCAGGGGAATTATATTGGAAACAATCATATTGTGGCTACTACGGAGAAAACGGAACAGGAGGTTCTGGAAAACAGTGCCTGTTTTGATGCACAGGTAGGGGCTCTGCTGAATTCAGACAGGCTAAAGGAACTGCCTGTGACGGCTGTGCTTGTGGAAAAGGAAGCGGTGTGTAATACTATACTGGATTCCGCTTCTGAAGAGCAGGCGATTCTCGATCGGAAGCAGAATGTATTTCGGGCAATTCCGGCCATGTGAAAAAGAAAAAGTAAAAAACCGTTGTACTTCTTTGAAGTTACAGCGGTTTTTTCTGTTCACAGGAGGCAGAGATCAGTAGTTTTACTGCTCAGAGGGTAGCAGGGGTCATAAAGAATTTTTGGTGGCGGACTGCTGTTGCTTTTGCAGCATTTCCCGGATGATTCTCTGCACATACCGTCCCAGGTTTTTCTGATCCTCACGGGGAAGCTCCGAGGGATAGATAGGAGTACCGTATTCAATCGTCACCGGTCCTGCGTGCACATACGGAAAATGATATTCGAAAATAGCGGACGGGCCGGTGATGGCGATATGAATGAT
>JAJBVF010000067.1 GCA_020859965.1 Clostridiales bacterium | reverse complement strand
GATAAGTATATGGCATATAATCTCCCGCTTCCCGGGAATCAAAAGCAAATTCCATGACCTTCATTCCGGGATATCCGCTCTCCTCTACCAGCCGCTTTACACTCTCCGTCAGATAGCCCAGATCCTCCGCAATAATGGAAAACGATTCTGAGCCGCCATCCGATGTTTGAATCCTTTCCTGTTCAAAATGCTCCTGCAGTGCGTGAAAAAGCTTCATCCCGGGACCCGGCTGCCAGCTTCCGCCTGCCGCTGTCTTATCGCCGTATGGAATGGCAAAATATTCATCGAACCCCCGGAAATGATCGATCCGCACCACATCGTATAAAGAGAAACAATGTTCCATACGTCCGATCCACCAGGAAAACCCGGTCTTCTCATGGTATTCCCAGTCGTAAAGCGGATTGCCCCAGAGCTGACCATCCGCGGAAAACGCATCCGGCGGACATCCCGCTACCCGTACCGGGCGACGGTCGCTGTTGAACTGAAACAGCTCCGGATTCGCCCAGCTGTCTGAGCTGTCAAAAGAAACATATACCGGAATATCGCCAATGATTTTGATTCCGCGCTCATTTGCGTAAGCTTTCACCGCACTCCACTGTCTGGCAAATTCATACTGCAAAAAACAGTAATACAAAATTTCTTTTCCGCACTTTCCACGATAGTATTCCATCGCTTCCGGGCGGCGCATACGGATATCTTCGTCCCATTCATCCCAGCTTTTGCCACCAAAATGATTTTTTACAGCCATGTACAGGCTGTAGTCCGAAAGCCATGCCTTCTGTTCCTCACAGAAGCGCTGGAATTCCGCATTTTCCTCTACTTCCGCTCTTTGAAATGCAATTTTTAATACCAGAAAACGCTTTTGGTACAGCTTTGCGTAGTCCACCTTTCGCTCATTCGTGCCAAAATCCAGATTTTCATATTCTTCTTTCTTAAGCAGTCCTTCCCGCGCAAGCGCATCCAGATCAATAAAGTACGGATTCCCCGCAAACGCAGAAAAAGACTGATAGGGGGAATCCCCATAACCGGTCGGTCCAAGCGGAAGAATCTGCCAGTACCTCTGCCCTGCCTGCGCAAGACGGTCTATGAAGTCATAAGCTTCCTGGGAAAAACTGCCGATTCCATACGGAGACGGGAGGCTTGACACAGGAAGCAAAATACCACAGGTTCTCATCTCTCTTCTCCCTTCTTTCATATATGAGAAACGACTTTGGTCGTTTCCTTTTATTACCTTTTACCAGCTTTTCACAGCACACGATAAGCGCTGCAGGACACGCCGATGATATTCAGCCCTTCACAGCCCCGGCGATCACGCCCTCGATAATATATTTCTGGCATGCCAGATAAAACGCGACGATCGGAATGATTGCCAGTACCAGCACTGCCATCATCGCTCCCCAGTCGAGCTGACCGTGGCTCTGCTTCAGATACTGTACTGCAATCGGAATTGTGCGGTATTTATTCACATTCAATACCAGGCTCGGAAGAAGGTAATCATTCCACACCCACATCGCCTCAAGGATCGCAATCGTCACAGTCGTTGGCTTCAGAATCGGAAAGATTACACGGAAAAAAGTCTGAATCGGATTGCAGCCGTCAATCATCGCAGCTTCCTCAATCTCCAGAGAAATACTTCGGATAAACCCGCTGAACATGAAGACGGCCAGCCCGGCCCCAAAGCCCAGATACACAATAATAATTCCCCACGGTGTCGCCAGATGCAGCATATTCGCAAATTTAGAAAGAGTAAACATCACCATCTGGAACGGTACAACCATAGAAAACAGGCACAACATATAGATTGCCTTCGACAGCTTCGTGTGTACACGGGTCAGATACCACGCAGTCATCGAACAGAAAAAAATAATCGCCAGCACCGAACCCACCGTGATAAACAGAGACGTCCCAAAGCAGGAGAAAAAGTCCGTATCCTCCAGCGCGTTTTTATAATTCAGAAGCCCGCACATTGCCTTGTCAACTCCGGCTCTCCACTTCTCAAATCCGTCCTCAAAAAGAGATTTTGTGCTGATTCCAAACGGGTACTTAAAAATATAAGCTTTCCGTTTAAATGAATTCAGAAGTACAACAAGCATCGGCGCGATCCAGGCAAGGCTCAGGACTGTAAATACAACTGTAAGAATGCCGCCATGCTTCGCCTTTCTGGCTGCGCTTACCTGCTCATTCTGTTTTTTTACCTTTGCCATTATGCATGCACCTCCTTGCTTGTCGTCAGCTTATTCTGGATCAGAGCAATGACTGCCACCATAATAAAGAAGATAACCGCTTTTGCCTGTCCTACCCCCTGCCATCCGGTCGTGCCATACATTGTATTGTAAATATTCAGCGCCAGCAGTTCTGACATCTTGCCCGGATTGCCGCTGGTCAGCGCCAGGTTCTGATCAAAGAGCTTAAACCCATTCGTCAGGGTCAGGAAGGTACAGGTACTTATGGTCGGCATTAACATTGGAATAATCACATAACGCAGCCGCTGCCACCCGCCCGCGCCGTCAATCTTTGCCGCCTCGATCAGGTCGCCCGGCACATTCTGCAGGCCGGCGATGTAAATAACCATCATGTAACCGATCTGCTGCCAGCAGACCACGATGATCAGTCCCCAGAACGCATACCACTGTGTGGAAACGATCGTTTTCGAAAAGTTCTGCAAGACCGCATTGAAAATCATCAGCCAGATATAGCTCAGGACGATACCGCCGATCAGGTTCGGCATAAAGAAAACGGTGCGAAAAAGATTGGTCCCCCTGATTCCTTTTGTCAATGCCAGCGCAATTGCAAAAGCAACTACATTGATAATGGTCATCGATACGATCGTAAATAATGCTGTATACCAGATGGAATGGATAAACGTGGTATCCAGTTCTCCATTTACATAGAAGATTCTCGTATAATTTTTCAGACCGACCCAGGTCCAGTCCGTAACTGTCGTAAATTTGCAGAACGACAGGAACACGCCGTAAACAAACGGTACAATAAATCCTATTGTAAAGGCGATCAGAGTCGGAAGCACGAAAATCGGAAAGTATTTTTTGATCGATTTCTCCATAACAACCTCCGCTTTTTCAGTAAAGAAGGGGCAGGTGAATGCTCACCCACCCCTGTGATCCCGGTTTCTCAGTTTTCACTGTAAAAAATTTCTTTTACTCTTCGTTCGCCAGAGCCCACTGATTTGCCCATCCGTCAACGAATGCGGATACAACTGCGTCCCATTCGCCGCTGCCGTCTGAGTAAGCGGTCAGTGCGGATACCACATCTGCTCTCCAGTCGTCTACGTTCGGCGTCGCATTGAAGCTCCATGCTACAGAAGTCTTACCAGCCTCAGCATAAGTATTTACCATCTGAGCAAATCCATTGCTGGACTCATAGTCGCCTGTAAAGGTATCAAACGGAGTGGTCAGACCCATTGCGTTTGTGAGGGCATCACGGCCTTCGTCAGAAGTGATCACCCACTCAAGGAAATCAAGTGTCGCCGCAATGTCTTCTTCAGACGCCTGGCTGTTCACTGCCCAATAGTTCTCGGTACCTACCGCAAGGCCTTCGTTCTCATCATCTACGCCAAAGTAGATCGGCATCATGCTGAGATCCTCAGCGGTTACCAGATAGCCGTTCTCTTCATTGGTCAGTGCGGAAAACTCCCAGTCGCCATTCTGATAGAAGACAGCCTCACCCATACCAAATTCAACTTCTGCATTAAACGAGCCGGATGCCAGTGTCGCTGCGTCCGCATCGGAGTAAGTAATGTACATATCCCATACTTCCTTGAAGTTATCCAGATACGTGCCATCAATCTCCGCCTCGCCGCTGATCAGGTCAACGCCGTCATCCAGGAACTCATAGTAGAGCGGAAGACCTGCAAGATGTCCGGAAAATCTCCAGGAAGAACCGGAATCCAGTCCAGCGGAAGCAAAAGCGCCGGTCAGTTCAAAATCAGTATCCGCGTCTGCGAGCGCTTCATTCAGCTCATCCAGACGATCTGTAATATCTGCCGCTACCGCTTCCAGAGTCTCAAGGCTGTCGATCGCGTCAGAAGATTCGATCACTGCGCCGTCCAGTCCGCAGTAAACATCCAGAATCGTCTTGTTGTAAATAATACCGTAGCATTCATAGCAGTTCGCAATGCCCGCTACCTTGTCATTGTACTCGATCACCAGGGAGGTATCGGTCAGATGCTCATAAAGTGCGCTGCCAGAAAGATCATAAGTGTAATTGTCCCAGGTCGCCGCATCAGATGTGTTGCCAATCGTAAAGATGGTCGGCGCCTCTGACTTTGCCATCTCAGCCTGAAGCGTTGTATCATACTGACCATCCGCCGCTGTCAGGACAGTCACCTCAACACCCGTCTGCTCAGTGTAAATTTCCGCCAGCTCCTGCCAGGCTTCATCTGTCTCTGGCTTAAAGTTCAACAGATATACGCTTCCTGTCTCCTCAGCCTGTGCCGGAACTACTGCCAGACCTGCTACCATCGCTGCGGACATCGCTGCCGCAAGATACTTCTTCATGTTTTTCATCGTTTACCCTTCCTTTCAAAAATGTGTGTGGCGTTCCTGCGGAAAACCGGGAAATCCGCCTCCCGCGGAACAGTTGGCATCCGCTGTCTGTTCCATTTACGAAAACCTTACCGGAATCGGTATCGGTAACGTTTCCAATTGATAGAAACAATATAGCACACCCTCCAAAAGCGTGCAACTCTTTTTTTGTCTGTATTTGCGATTTCGTCTATTTTACAAAATTTTTGGTTCGTTTTTTGTGCAATATTTCCAGTATGACACCGTTTCCCCAGACTTCGCAGCCCGAAATCCAAGCTTTTTCGCAAGTGCCTGCGATCCCTGATTTTCTCTTCGGATCCGAAGCCATATCTCGTCTACCCCAAGCCGCTCATAAGCGTATCGGATAGATGCCCGGCACATCTCCGTACCAAAACCCATGCGCTGGTATGCCGGATCAAGCATATACTGCATTTCCAGGGCAAAATGATCATCCGCGAATGCCGGAGCATCAGAGCTCTCCGGCCGCCGGAAGCCGCTCCACGGTTCATACCCGCAGCAGCCGATCACTTTGCCCTGATACAATACGCTCCACAGCCCGAATCCCTGCAGCCGGTAAGCAGTCCGGATATAAGCGTGCAGCCGATCCTCCGAAAAAGAAGTCACGGATATATTCATCTTTGCATCTTCTGTATCCTCCGAATTTTCTGAATCCTCAAAATCACAGTTCTCCCCGGAATCAGCCCGCATTCCTGTCATTTCACGTTCCGAGGACATTTTGCCGCATGCACTCCTGCTAATACATGCCAATGCCGGTATGTCCTCCTTTGCGATCTCCCGGATCAGCAGCCGCGATGTCTCTGTTATCTCTGCCGGCCGCCCCTGTGCACGGAGCAGCCATTCCTCCAGATATTTCCCATCTGTCTCATCAAAGCCTTCCAGCACCAGAGCCGCATCCTCAAACCAGGCAGAACCATCACAGACACCATCCCTTCCGTCGTTGTCTCCATTCCCGCCGGCTTCAGCAGGATCCGGATGATTCACTCCTTCCTCCGGAAACGAATATCTTCTGCTGCATCCGAAAGAAACGATCCCTCTGCGTGCATATTCCGAACATTTCCCGGGATGATCTGTAAGTACAAGTGTATGTTTTTCCCATTCCGCTTCTTCCGGCCGGATCTTATTTTTCCATACACCATCCCGCGGGATCCATATACAGGTAATCCCTTCTGTCGTCAGCCGTTTCTCCAGTTGTAATACCTGCACCTCCCATTCCGGGGTCAGATCAAACAATACATACCGCAGGGCTCTGTTCTTACGAAATTCCAAAGCTGTTGATGATTTTACAGTTTCCAATGATTCAGTTTCTCCTTTTTCAGGTAAAAGCAGACCGGTCTTCATTCCGTTCTACTTCAGCACCAGAAAAGACTGCGGCTCCAGCGTGATCCTCTCACCCTTCGCTTCTCCGCCGCCGATCGCAAAGCGAAGCGTTCGCTCACCCACATTCACCGGTGCGCTCACTGTTTCTAAGGATGGATTCAACGCAATCAGAATATCACCTCTGCGATAGACAAACGGCAGCTTTCCGCTCTGCGCATAAACCACTTCAAAATCTGCGTCTGCCTGCAGGTCTTCCTCCTCATGTCTGAGACGCAGCAGCGCTTTTACCGTATTGAGCAGGGAATTCTCATCCGCTTCCTGTTTCTCTACATTCGGAGCGTCCGACGAGCCATCCACCGGAAGATACAGAGCGTCCGCCGGGCCGCTGGAAAATCCGGCATTTTTCTGTGAGTTCCACTGCATCGGCGTGCGCGATCCGGTACGGAAGTAACCGCCTTCTTTTGTCGGCAGCTCCTGGTAGCGCATCCCGATCTCATCCCCGTAATAGAGATAGGGAACTCCCGGCATTGTGAAAATAAACGCGTACGCAATCTTCAGTTCCTGATCACTCAGATTGTATTTCGGACGAATCGTGTCGTGATTGCAGGTCAGCATGCAATAATAACCATCGTCCTTTGAAGCTGTATAGTCCGGAAGATATTCATCCAGAAAACGATGAATATCACCCTTCCCGTCCTTTTTGAAAAAGCTGTGGTCTTCCCCATTCTCATAATCACGCATAAGCGTACGATATCCCTTTCCCGGATAATTCAGATAGAAATCCATATGGAACCGGGCGGAACTGAGTGCTCTCTTTGGATCACCCCACTCAGCGACAAGAGCAGCTTCCGGATATTCTTCATCCAGCATTTCGCGTACATTTCTCCAGAGCGCGCAGGTACCTGACTTTTCCTCATCGTCATTTTTCACCAGCGACGCTGCCATATCTACGCGGAATCCGTCACAGCCGTGATCCAGCCAGAAGCGCATGACATCCTTCATCGCTTCGCGTGTGGCGATACAGTCCGGGTGGTTCATCGGAAGCTGCCAGTCTTCTTCGCATTTATAAAATCCATAGTTCAACGCCGGCTGACATTTGAAGAAATTCAGCAGATAGGTACCGCTCCGCTCGCTCTCCCCGCCTACATAGGCATATCCTTTCATGGGCTGAAAGCAGAAATTCGTCCAGACATAGCGGTTTGTATACTCATTTTTCTCCGCTTTCTGGCTCTGCCGGAACCATTCATGTTCTTCCGAAGTATGTCCCGGCACCAGATCCAGAAGTACATGAATTCCTCTTTTGTGCGCCTCCCCAAAAAGACGATACAGATCATTGTTCGTCCCATAGCGGGGTGCCACTTTCTTATAATCTCTTACGTCATATCCCGCATCCTTAAATGGGGAATCAAAACAGGGATTGATCCACAGAGCATTGCAGCCCAGATTCTTTATGTAATCCAGCTTTTCGATAATTCCATTAAAATCGCCGATTCCGTCTCCATTGGTATCATAGAATGACTGCGGATAAATTTCATAAAATACTGCGTCCTTTAACCACTTTGGCATATGTATCATCCTCCTTAAAATAGTCAAAACCCCCGATGTCGGCATACAAAACATCAGAATTTCTGCGGTACGGACATCGGAATATTCAGTCCCCGCAGGGTTGCCCCGCGCCGGACAGATATCGATAATAAAGCAGTCACATTTCTGATAGTAATATACTATAATACCCTCAGAATTTCCAGCAAAATACCATGCAATAATAACACAATTCCCACGATAACTCAAAAACACGCAAAAGGCACAAAAGATAACACAAACAGCTGCCGATAATTTACTTGAAAAAAGATACGCAGGCATGTATAATCCTAGGAAAATTATTCCCCGGGAGGTACTACTATGCCTGTTCTGACTGACAAACAACACAGACTATTTACAATTCACACAAAGCATAGCACCTATCAGATGGCAGTAAGTGAGTATGGACATCTTCTCCACCTTTACTATGGCAAGCGAATCAAGGGCTGTACAAAGCCCGCCGGAAATCACACTGAAAGAAAAAACGAAAACCGGGAAACAATGGCGCCGAAGGATAATGGCTGCGCTGAGACTTTGGATCTTCGGTATCTTCTGACCTTCTATGACCGCGGGTTTTCCGGAAATCCCTACGATGCCGGGGACGACCGCACCTATTCCCTGGATGCGCTCCCGCAGGAATATCCCTGTTTCGGCACTGGAGATTACCGCAGCACCGCGCTGCAGATCCGTGATGCGGACGGCGTGAGCGGCTGCGACCTGCGGTTTAAAAGCGTGCGTGTTCTGGAAGGCAAATACAGCATTCCGGGATTGCCGGCGGTCTATACAGCTTCCCCGGAAAATACAAAGGCCACGGAAGAGGCGGACAGTGCAGCACAGACTCTCGAAATCGTACTGGAAGACCGTTTACCTGGTCTGGAGGTTACCCTGCTGTATGGTACACTTGCGGACAGTGATGTGATCACAAGGGCAGTCCGCATCCGGAATACGGGTTCAAAAGCAATTTATATTGAAAAAGCTGCAAGCTGCTGCATTGATTTTCTGTATGGAAAATACGACCTGATCCATTTTTACGGAAGACATGGGATGGAGCGGCAGTTTTCACGAACGCCCCTTTCGCACACCGAGCAGATCCTGCAGAGCCGCCGCGGAGCGTCCGGCCATCAGCAAAATCCATTCTTCATCCTGGCGGCACGGGATGCGGGGGAGACTTCCGGAGACTGCTATGGATTCCAGCTTTTGTACAGCGGCAATTTTAAGGGAGAAGC
>JAJBVF010000027.1 GCA_020859965.1 Clostridiales bacterium | reverse complement strand
TGATAATTAGTTGATATGCATATTTTTAAATATCATTTATTGAAATATATGACACCTATATTCGTTTTTTTAATTAAAAATGCCTCAGGCATGCCTTATCTGCTCTAAGGAATTCTTTCATAAAAGCATTCTATAACTCATATATATTCTCTTTTCCAGTGTATATCATACATTTTCGCTCCTATTGCCAGTCATCCATTATCTTCTGTCATAGCTTCATGAAAAATTTCCTGCCACGCTCTGCGAAGCTGCCGTTGTTCTACCACGTATGGCTGAACGCCTACATATTTAGGAACCATATCATTTACAAGAGATTTTGCCACTACAAGACCGGCCGCACGCCCCTGTTCATAAAAACGCTGCGTACTGATTCCTTTTACAATTCCTTCTTCCATACACTGCGCAATCTCATTATCCAGATCCGTCGTAAATACTGCGATATCTTCACGTTTCATCTCCCTCAGCGCCCGGATTGCCTGCAGTGCAGGCTGATCCCAGCTCACATACAAAGCCTGAATCTCCGGATGATCAAAAAGCATATCTTTACATACCTGATAAGCGTTTTCAATCTTTCCAAAACTCCGGCTGCTTACAATTTCGATATTAGGAAAGTTGCCAAGTGCTTTCTCTGCAGCTGCATCCCGTTCTCTGGTTCCGTAAAAAATCGCTCCATGGTTAATAAACCCCGCCTTTACATCTTCCTGCCCCCGGAAATAATCACCGATCATCTGTCCCGCATTTGAGCCATTTTCCTCCTCATTCACTGATACGCAGGACACATATCCGTTTTTCCCGATCTGCTCCGGAATATTACTGATAAAAATGAGCTTTGTTACCTTTGACAATTCCCGGAATTTATCTGCTGTTGCCTTATCATCCGTCGGAATTGCAATCACGGCGTCCGGCTGCTGAATTCGAATTCCTTCCAGCTGGATATTCTGCAAGTCGGCGTCAAAATGCGCATCCATAACCGATATCACATCAATCCCATACTGTTCCAGTTCATCACGGATTCCTTTTTCATGAAGTTCTGCCCAGGCCGTCCCTGTGTAATGAAAAGAAATTGCCACCCGGTAATTCCCTCTGCGCAACCTTTTTTTCTCCTCCACGCTAAGAACAATATCATCCGGTGATACAGCGCTCTCACCATACGGACCATTTTCCAGCATTCTTGTTGACTCACGAACCCTCAAAGAGATTTCCGCATAATATTCTCCGGAAAATGCTTTTTCGTGGTTTATCTTTTGAAACAACATGTCTGCCGCCAGTGAACAAAGCTTTTCCACATCACGATTCAGGGTTGTAAGCGCCGGATCCAGAAAATCCATCCAGGCTTCATCTCCAAATCCAATTACCGAAATTTCTTCCGGACACCTCGTTCCTGTATTTTTCAACGTTCGCATCAAATGCATAGTCAGACGATTGCTTCCTGCGATTACCGCAGTCGGAACAACGCGTTTTAATATTCTCTGAATCGTCATCTGACAGTCCTCATCCGAAAGATCAAGATCCACATCCGCTATGTTTGCGTCATTAATGTTCATATGATGTCTCGCCAGCGCTTCCAGAAAGCCCTTCGTCCGCTCTTCTCTCGTGGTGCTGTCCATACTCTCCCGCAAAAACAACAGGTTTTTGTGCCCGCATTCGATCAGATAACTGGTGCCTTCACACAGTGCCTGCCGGTCCTGAAAAACCACAGAGTCAATGTGCTCTCCAAGAATATTTCGCTCCATACAGACAAAAGGGATGCCAGAGCGGATCAGTTTCCTATAGTCTGCCGCAACATCACTGACAGGAACTAGCAATATCCCTGCCACTGTTTTGTCATGGGCAAGACTTTCCAGCAGCTGCTGTTCTTCCTTGAAATTATCTTCCGTGACGGCCAACATATACAGATACCCTTTTTCACTGACTTTTTTTCTGAGTGCGTTA
The DNA here is from genome assembly GCA_020859965.1 of Clostridiales bacterium. Classification (GTDB taxonomy): domain Bacteria; phylum Bacillota; class Clostridia; order Lachnospirales; family Lachnospiraceae; genus Choladousia. Next base: position 6,762 of record JAJBVF010000027.1, on the reverse strand, counting down.
GCCATATCCCGATAAACTGTACTTAAAATATTTGGAAATATCCCAATAATAATAGAAGCCCTTCCGGACTTCAATTTTCGTTCCTTCCCTTCCAGTTTTTCCGCATAGCCGGTCTCCTGTATAGCCTGCATCACTTTTGCCTCCAGCTCCGGACTCACGTACCGGGTTCGGTTGACCACGTGAGACACCGTAGCTATTGACACGCCACATTGTTCCGCAACGTCTTTTATGGTTGCCTTGTTTTTTTTCATTATTTCCCGCTCTTTCCTGTATTTCATAACTGCAGCATACTTTTACAGTCCCTCGGTTTCCTTCCAGCAAATCCATCCGGCTATTCCTTTAGCAGCTGCTCTTCCCAACGCTGCAGATTACCCAGAATCTCCATCACTCTCGTGTTTGCAGCTGTCACCTGATTCAATGCGTCATTGATCTTCGACTGTACCATCCAGTCCGCCACAATGCCGTCAAAGAAGAAATCCGCAAAGGTCAGAAATGATCCAATCTCGATCTGAAGATTCAATGACAGATTGATATCATTCAGCTCTTTGCCCAGAAGCTGAAGATAATATTTTGCGTCTTCAATCTGTCTTTTTGCTTTGTCCAGCCGACCATGTTTCATCATGCCGCTGAACATCCCGCCGCCAAACATATCCCAGAGTCCCCAGTTCTTTGCCCTTTTCAGCTCATGCTCCGCATTTTCCAGGCTGTCCAGCGCACGATTTGCCGCCGTGATCGCTTCCCGAACTTCACGCAGAGTGTCCTGTCTTGTCATAAACGCTCCTTCCCACTATGCCGACCTTAAGGCAATTCCTGCGGCCTGCTGTGTCGTTTTCCCGTTTTTCCTTGCGTATTCGGATCTTCTGTCCCGTTTTGCTTATAAAAACCTGCATTTACACCTGTTCAAAATCTGTGGGCATCTTCTGCATTACTTCATAGATTTCCGGATATTTGCGTTTGATGGAAATCAGGCGTCCGTCCGCACCTTGAAAGCAATGACCGGTCGTCCCTGTACAGCAGACTGCCCCATCCTCTGCACGAACCACCCGGTATTTCACTGTCAGGCGGACTCCATCGAACGGTTCAATGGCAACTTCGATTCTTACTGTCTCGCCGAAACGGACACTCTTCGCAATCTTAGCATCTATGGAAATCACCGGGCTGCCGATCCCCATCTTTTCCAGACGGTCGTATCCGATTCCGATCTCTTCCAGTGCATGAATTCTGCCTTCTTCAAACCAGCGTATAAAATTGGAATGATGAACGATCTGCATCTGATCTGTCTCATAATACTGTACCTTGTGTGTCCAGGGAGTTATTTTCTGCATTTTGAATTCCTGCCTTATTTTGAATTTCCCATTTATTTTTTTCATTATCTGTAACTCTTCAGAACAGCCCCCGCCTTTTCATTCCGATGCCGTTCTGAACTGTTACAACATATTTTAATTTTATTCATACGCAAAGTCAATTACATTTCCCGGTTTTATAAAAATTTAAAACCTTGCTTTAAACTCTTTGAAAATGACCAGTTTTATACACTTTCCTTTTTTCTTTCTCTATAGTATAATCGTATCAATTACTTTTAATTTTTCAGAAACCGGAAGGAGAAAATTATGGCAAGACAAACGATTTCCCGCAGAGATTTTATCAAGGGTATGGCCGCGACCGCTGCCAGCATCGCAGCTTTCAGTGTAGTGGGTGATGTTGAGGGTGCTTCCAGAAGCAGGGCTTTAGCCGCTGACGCACTCTCCTACACCCCTGGTACATACTCTGCGGTGGCAAAAGGCATTGGCAGCACAGTAACCGTCACGATGACCTTCGATGAGACAAGTATTACGGATGTGCAGATTGATGTTTCCGGTGAGACCGCCGGCATCGGAGCGGAGATCGGCGATGAGATGGCGCAGGCGATCTTAAGTGCACAGTCCTGTGACGTAGACGCGGTATCTGGTGCCACTGTCACCAGCGACGCAGTAAAGCTTGCAGCCGCAAACTGTATTTCTCAGGCGGCAGGTGTTTCCGTCTCTGTCAGTGAGGAAGAGGAAGAGACAGCGGACTGGCTGGGTGAGGCTCCTGAGATTGACGAATCTGAGATTACAGAAGAGCTGGAAACAGAGGTACTGGTGGTCGGATGCGGATCCGGCGGCTGGATCACCGCTATGACTGCTGCGGAAGAAGGTGCGAAGGTTCTGGTCGTTGAAAAGAGAGAGTCCCCGACCGGACCGAGGGAGGATATCGGAGCAATCAATTCCAGCCTGCAGCTGGCTTCGTTTGAGGAATATCCGGAATTTGAGATTGACAAGATTGAGGCGCTGCAGGATATTGTCCGCTATGGCGGCGGCTATGTGGATTCCAATCTGGTCCGCTGCTGGGAGGAAAACAGCGGCGAACTCGTGGACTGGCTGACTGACCTGCTGGAGAGCACTGGGAACTGGTACATGAGCCTTGAGGGCGGTATCGGCAATACAGATGATCCGGGACGTGACAAGGCTTACGCGACCGGTCACAGCCCGCATACCACCGAGGACGCACCAGAAGATACTACCTTAAATTCTACCTTCCAGGCACACTGCGACGAGCTCGGAGTAGAATGGAAGCTCTCTACTGCTCTTGTAAAGCTGGAGCAGGATGAGTCTGGAAAAGTCACCGGCATCATCGCGCAGGATCAGACCGATCAGCACTATATCCGCATCACTGCTTCCAAGGGCGTGATCATGTGTACGGGCGGATACGCGACCAATACAGAGATGATGAAAGCGCTGCAGCCGCAGACGCTGGATATGAAAATCAATTACACACTGGGTTCCACCTGTGACGGCTCCGGCATCAAAGCAATGCTGTGGGCAGGCGCAGCGCTCGACCCGACGCACGCGTCCATGATGTTCAACCGTTGCTGCTGTCTGCCTACCGAGACAGCCGGCTATCAGACTACCGGTAAATGGTTCTGGTTCGGTGAGCAGCCGTTCCTGAAGGTAAACTTAAACGGCGAACGTTTCTGCAATGAATCCGGTCCATATGAATTCATGCTTCACTCGATGTGCATGCAACCAAACCATACCTATTGTGACATTTTCGACGCAAACAACGAGCAGTACGCAGAACAGTTTGACGAAGTCGGCTGCTGCCGTCTGTTCGCTTTCCCGAACGGCGCCCTTTCCAACATGACCTACGATTATGTCTGGAGTTCCATCGAGACGCTGATCGAGGACGGCTATGTACAGAAAGCAGACACGCTGGAAGAGTTGGCAGAAAAGCTGAATATTCCGGCAGAAACCTTCGTCGCTACCGTAGAGCGCTACAATGAGATGTGCGCGAATGGTGTGGACGAAGACTACGGCAAGGAAGCACACCGCCTGACCCCGGTCGACACTGCGCCGTTCTACGGCGTCCGCACCGGCGCATGGCATCTGACCACCTTAAACGGCTGCCGCATCAATACTGACATGCAGGTCATCCGGGAGGACGGCACCGCGATCGAGGGACTGTATGCAACCGGAGACTGTTCCGGAGGATTCTTCTCGCAGACCTACCCGAACCTGTTCACAGGTCTTGCCTGCGGACGTACCATGACCTTCGGACGCCGCGCGGCAAAGATCGTGGCTGCGCTGTAAATTTCCTGCTGTTCTTTATAGTTCACAAAATTAATTGTTTTACTTTGCGCCAGAGGCGTGGCTGCGCGAGCAGCCATTCCCTGCGCGTCTGTGCGCATCCTTTTTCTTTCGTAATCAACCTGTTCTGAAACATTTCCCTGATAATGAATTATTGCTTTGCTGGAATCAAAAATCGCATTCATACCAGATACACGGCATTTTATTTAGACATTTGGCTCAAATTGTCCAATAATGATTGATGCCGTCTCTATTGCTTTTTCAATTTCAGTATGATATTTTGGAGGCAATCGGGTAGGAGGCGGTTTGTCGGCTCCTACCCACCCGCGCCGGCCGGGTGCGGCTGAAGCCGCAAAGCTCCACACCCGGCCGTGTGCATCATACAAAAAGAACATTTCACAGGAGTTGAAAATGTCATGAATCAAAAAAATTCCGAGAACAGATTGGATAATAATAAATCCGACAGAAGCTATCTTCGTCTGATGCTGGCGATTTTCGGCGCCGCCGCGCTGAGTATTCTTCTGTTTTTTGTGATATTCCGCTTCAATGGGATACAAGAAGTGCTGAATACGTTCAGGAACGTACTGATGCCTTTTATTATCGGTGCTGTAATCGCCTATATCTTAAAGCCAAGCTGCAATTTTATTGAAGATAAGCTGACTGCTGCATTTCAAAAGCGGAAAAAGGCTCCCCTGAAAATGATACCTGGGGTAAGTATCGTCATCACCCTTTTCCTTGCGGCTACCGTCATCTGTGTCCTGCTGATCATGGTGATCCCCACTTTACTGGAAAGCATCTATTCGGTACTCATCCTGATTCCAGACAGCATCGAAGCATTCGCGGACTGGCTCATGGAGTATGCGGGAGATAACGAGACCTTAAGCAACTACATTACGGAAATTTCGGAGAGCATTTCCACTTCTCTTCCACAGTGGATTCGTTCGACTGTAATCCCGAATCTGGAGACTATGATCGGCAATGTTTCCAGCAGCGTATCCGGGCTGATCACTGTATTTAAAAACCTGTTTATCGGTATCATTGCCGCCATCTATATTCTGGGCAGCCGGAAAACCTTCGCACGGCAGGCAAAGCTGGTAAACTACAGCGTATTCGGTGAAAAATGGTCCGGCATTATCCTTGATGAAGTACGGTACGCAGACCGTGTATTTGGCGGCTTCATCAACGGGCGGCTGATTGATTCCCTGATCATTGGCATCATCTGTTTTATCGGAATGCTGCTTTTAAAAATCCCATACGCTATGCTTGTCAGCGTCATCGTGGGAATTACCAATATCATCCCGTTTTTCGGTCCCTACATCGGCGCGGTACCCTCATTTCTGCTGATCCTGATGGTGAACCCGGTCAAGGCAGTCATTTTCCTGATTTTCGTCCTGATCCTGCAGCAGTTCGATGGCAATTTCCTTGGTCCGCGGATTCTGGGAAACGTGACCGGCCTGTCCGGCTTCTGGGTGTTGTTTGCCATCCTCGTCTTCGGCGGATTATTCGGTTTTGTCGGCATGCTCATCGGTGTGCCGGTATTTGCGGTGATCTATGACATCGTAAAGAAATTGGTATATTACGGCGTTGCACAGAGAAAAAAAAGGGATTAGAAAAATATGGGGGACAAGCCCCCATTTTTTGATACAGTTGTTCCGTCTTAATCCAATCTTTCATCATCTCTTAATTTACAGCTTCTGGCAGAATTCCACGACTTCCATATTCGGCCCCTGTACCAGGAAATAGCGGATCCCCTTCTCCCAGAACGGCAGGAATGTAATCCCTTCCAGAATCGGATACGGCAGTTTTTTCACTTCTTCAAAGCAGGCCTCGATGTCCGTGCAGTCAAGGGCAACATGGTCAATCCCGCCCCGCACCATCGCAGACGTCTCTGCCTCATAAGTCTCGATCTGCACATTCTGGCATTCCAGGAAGCAGACTCTCCCGCCATTGTTCGTATTGGAATGGATCAGTTCAAAGCCAAGATCCCCATAAAACTGCAGGGTCGCCTCCATATCCGTCGTCGGAACGCCTATATGTGCCACTCCGTTTACATAATTCATTGCTTTCATCTTACTTCTCCTTTCTTAAAGCCTCATTCATCTTCGCCAACGCTTCCTCCTGCACTTCAATCACGCGGTCACACCAGAGGTCAAACTCCGGATCCGGAACCTGACATTCCGGATGTGACAGGACATAATCAAGGGAGCGGCGCACACCCTGATCAACGCGGACTACAGCCTTGAAATCCGGCACCAGACGCTTTAGCTTTGTATTGTCAAAGCAGACAGTGTTGGCCTTGTCTCCCCAGAGATTTCCTCTCAAATCCCATTCCTTCGGCGAGCAGGAAGCTAGAAATTCGGAAGCGACATAGTATGGCTTAAATTCCACGTTCAATGCGTCCGCGATCGCGCGGTAGATCTGATTCCATGTCAGCACTTCATCACTCGTGATCTGCACAGCCTCTCCGATCGCGTGAATATTTCCCATCAGGCCGATGAAGCCTTTTGCGAAATCATCGTTCCAGGTCATCGTCCACAGCGAGGTCCCGTCTCCATGCAGGATCACCGGTTTCCCTTCGAGCATTCTCTTTATCACCTGCCAGGAACCCTTTGCTCCATGGATCCCCACCGGAACCTTTTCCTCACAATAGGTGTGACTGGGTCTCACAATCGTCACAGGAAAGCCTTCTTCTCTGTAATAGCGCATCAGCAGCTCTTCACCTCTGATCTTGTCACGCGAATACTGCCAGTAGGGATTGGCAAGAGGCGTCCCTTCGTCAATGCGAAAATCTGAGAGCGGCTTCTGATAAGCAGAGGCGGAGCTGATATAAATAAACTGCTTTGTCCGGCCGGCAAACAGCCTGTGGTCACGCTCCAGCTGCTCCGGCGCGAAAGCAATAAAATCCGCCACAACGTCAAATGTCTGGCCTCCCAGCGATTCGGCCACACGCGCCTCATCATTGATATCCGCATGAATCAGATGAGCCCCTTCGGGAAGTCCTTCCAGATGATTTCCACGGTTAATCAGCCACAACTCTTCGCCTTCAAGCAGCAGTTTTCTTGAAATGGCCTTGCTGATCACGCCTGTTCCTCCGATCAATAATGCTTTCATAGTCTCCCCCTTTGCTTATTCCATTGTCTCAATGATACAGGTATGA
>JAJBVF010000332.1 GCA_020859965.1 Clostridiales bacterium | reverse complement strand
GCATATTGCCATACAGTTCCATGCCATAATTATAGAAAATATAGTCGAAGGAATCCATATCGACCTGCATCTCTTCTTTGAGTACAGAAAATTTTCGCAGAAAATCCCGATAATCATAATGCTTCCGGTTTGCGGCGAAAACCTGTTCTTCCAATGCCCTGATGTCGTCCGTGGACTCTTTGCCGAAGGTTTCCATTTCTGTCTGCATGCGATCACGGATATCTTCCCAGTGCCGCTGCTGTGGACTGGGCGAGGAAGGCTTTTTTTCATCCTCCCATCGGCTGTGATCATCTACGGTAAATTCCCATTTTAACTGATCAAGCTGTGCCTGAATCAGATGAGTGTTACAGAAAAAACGATAAATACGCTGGGCGGTCAGAACAGGATTTGCTGATCTTTCTTCACTTTTTACACTTACGATTGTATCTGTGCTGCATGGCTTTTCCGGAGACGTGATATTGTCTTCTGCTTTTATGTCATCTTTCAGGGTACGATAAAACCTTCGCCGAAGTGCAGACATCGGAGAATGAACGGCATTCAGATACAGACCATCGATCACAGATTCTACTGCGATGTCGCAGGCAAGATTCCAGTATTCAATATCCCGGTCTTTGCGCGTCCATAAATGGGCGAACAGACAGTGCAGTATACTGTGAAGATACAGACGGTTTACTGACACGCGGCTTTTGCGGAACAGGACAGAAAGCTGATCCGGTCGAAAAAACAAATTTACTCCGTCCGTACCGGCCGTCTGAATCTGGCTGTCCGGAAGAAAAGCAAGAGTAGAGAGGGCTACATCCAGAAAGCGCATATTCAGATATAATTCGGTCTGCGCGGATCGCAGGATATCCTGCGCAACTTCCGTGAATGCGAGCATGCGCTCCTGTTCGTCGTAAATAATGCTCATTTGAAATCCTTCTTTCTGTCTCATATGCCTGTATCGGTGTATCTGATTTTTCTACATGGGGAGTATATCATGGATCCATACTCCGGTGCAATTCCTCTTTTTATTCCGCAAACCAAAAAGTTGCCTGCGGAAACTCTTGACAGGTTTCTTTTGTGAGCGTAAACTAAAAAGCAAAGTTTTAAGATTTCTTATACGAAGGAAGGATAAAAATCATGGAGAAAAAAAACATTGACTGGGCAAATCTTGGCTTCGGCTACATGGAGACAGATAAGCGATTTGTTGCAAACTATAAAGATGGTGCGTGGGATGAAGGAGCGCTGATTTCCGATCCCACCGTTACGATCAGTGAGTGTGCCGGAGTTCTTCAGTATGCGCAGACCTGTTTTGAAGGCCTGAAGGCTTATACTACAGAAGATGGTCACATCGTGACGTTCCGCCCGGATCTGAATGCAGCCCGGCTGAAATCCTCCTGTGAACGGCTGGAGATGCCGGTATTCCCGGAGGAACGTTTTATACAGGCAGTTTCGGATACAGTGGCGGCAAATGAAGCCTACGTACCGCCTTACGGATCAGGCGCTACACTATACATTCGTCCTTATATGTTCGGAAGCAATGCCGTCATCGGCGTCAGCCCGGCGGATGAGTATCAGTTCCGTGTATTCACGACACCGGTAGGTCCGTATTTCAAGGGCGGCGCGAAGCCATTGACGATCCGCGTTTCTGATTTTGACCGTGCGGCTCCTCATGGAACCGGTCATATCAAGGCTGGCCTGAACTATGCGATGAGTCTGTATGCGATTGTAGACGCGCATAAGAAGGGCTTTGATGAGAACATGTATCTGGATCCGGCGACCAGGACGAAGGTAGAAGAGACCGGCGGTGCAAACTTCCTCTTTGTGACTAAGGACAATAAAGTCGTGACTCCGAAGTCCGGCAGCATTCTTCCGTCTATCACACGTCGTTCTCTGATCACAGTTGCGAGAGATTATCTCGGACTTGAGGTAGAAGAGAGAGAAGTGCTCTTTGAAGAAGTGAAGGATTTCGCTGAGTGCGGTCTCTGCGGTACTGCTGCGGTAATCTCTCCGGTTGGAAAGATTGTGGATCATGACAAGGAGATCTGCCTGCCGAGCGGTATGACGGAGATGGGACCGATCACGAAGAAGCTCTATGATACGCTGACCGGCATTCAGATGGGCCGCATAGAAGCTCCGGAAGGCTGGATTCATGTGATCCGGTAAGTCTGCTCTTATGGCGGATCCTATTCAAACGATCCGGGCAAGAACAGGCTAACGCAGATTGCTGTCCGGCAACTAAGATGAGTGATAACGGATAGAGATTGCGATTGACTAACAAAAGCTCCACTTGGTACAATCTTTTTATAGTAAAAGTTCAGAATGGCATCAAAAGGGAAAAACAGATCGTGCTGATCTGTTTGCTAAAAGTGTTTTGGATCATTTGTGAATAAGCTATGGAAATTTGTACTAAGGGGGCTTTTTATGCGGCGACTGACGGAAGTGAGCAGCAATACCGTCTGTAAGATTAAATGGATGTTGGGACTTCCTGATGAGACAGATCAGGAACTGAGAGACTGTCAGATCCGGCAGGGGAGTGAAATCTGTGTGATTCAGAATACCGGAAGAGGAATGATCATCCGCTCCGGAGCGAGAAGAATCGCGATGGATGCGGAGATCGCCGGACGAATTTGTGTATAAACGTATCATCGGGCAGGAGTCGGCTAGCCGGCTTCTGCCCGTTTGCGTCGTTGTTGACGCCTGGGTATGTCCGCTATCTCTGATTATGAATGCCCCGATTGATTGGCCGGGGCTTTGCATTGGACGGTAACACTTACAGTAACTGTTACAGATCCAGTTCCCGCAGCCTTGCCTCGATCGACAGGCTGCGCTCGTCAAAGAGAAGCTCTTTGTTGTAGCGAAAATATCGCTCACAGTTATATTGCTGCAGGAAGCGGACACTATAATAATCCGTATTGAGATTTGTGATAAAGACAACCATTTCCTGCCCGTTTCCAAATGCTGCTTCGATAAAATCAAATGCATGCTCCAGCTGACTTCCGGCATCCGCATAGCTTTGGTCGCAGCTGTCCTGCCGCAGCTCAAACTGCTCTTTGATCCAGGCAAAGGCGATATCCGGATCGGAGATGCTTTCTGCCTGCAGGTGTTGTGCGTATGATTCCAGCAGATCTTTTACCTGGCGGTATCGGCGGTCTTCTTCGCGGGAGAGAAGTTCCGCTTTTTTCTTTTGCTCATATTCATCAGAAAGTGTCTGTATCCGCCTGGTCAGACAAATATGCGTATAATCAGACAATTCAGCCCGGCATCCGACTGTTTCCATTGCCTGAAGATCATCGGTAAAAAGTGGTTCCTTAAGCTTTGCCAGCTGCTCAAAGAGCAGAGTATCCGTTTCTTCACGCTGAACCTGAGACGCAAAATTTTTACGGCAGCGGGCGAGCAGAAGATTGACAACACTGAGACGTTCATCAAAAGAGGCGTGAGACGCTTTTTTTAACAGTAGTTCATCGATCTGTCCCAGGAGCACAGCGTCGAGCTGGTAATCGATCTGATATTTCTGGTAAAGTTCCAGGTAATTGGCAAAATCCTTTGCGATCGTTTCATGCTGGATGTACTGAACTACAACGTCCCGATCCATCTTTTTCCCAAGCTTTTCGTAGACCTGGAGCATGGTTGAGAGGTCTTCCCAGCCGCGCGGAGTCGCAAATTTGCGTCCGTCCACAGTGGTTTCCATTTTGTAGAAGCTGCCAGGACGCGTATCCAGGTAAGAGATTACGGCGGAATGAATCTGCTCCTTTTGCGCGTACTCTTTCCAGACCGCGTAATCCGGTTCAACCTCAATCTTTTTCACACGATCCATTGTCACGACATCAAACTCGCGGACGGATTTGTTGTATTCAGGCGGATTTCCCGCAGCGACAATGATCCAGCCATCCGGAATTTCATGGCTTCCAAAGGTTTTGCACTGCAGAAACTGCAGCATAGCGGGGGCGAGTGTCTCTGACACGCAGTTGATCTCATCGATGAAGAGAATTCCCTCATTCAGCCCGGTCGATTCCATTTTCTGATATATGGACGCGACAATCTCGCTCATGGTATATTCCGTTACCGTATATTCTTTGCCGCCAAATTCCTGCTTTGAGATAAAGGGCAGGCCGATCGCGCTCTGGCGGGTGTGATGTGTGATGGTATAAGCGACAAGACCAATTCCGCATTCCCGGGCAATCTGATCCATGATCTGTGTCTTGCCGATGCCGGGTGCACCTAGCAGCAACACCGGCCGCTGGCGGATTTTAGGAATGACATATTCTCCGTATGCATCTTTCAGAAGGCAGGCTTCTATAGTATCTTTTATTTCTTCCTTTGCACGTTTGATGTTCATGGCAATCGTTCCTCCTGCCGGATTTTTTCAACAGCCTCTGCGACGGTTAATCCAGTGATAACGACTGTAGTATCCGCATATTTTTCGTAGAGGGGTACCCGTTCTCCGAAGAGATCAGTCAGAGTTTGACCAGGCTGTATGATGACCCCTCTTTTTGTGAGGTCACCCAGACGTCGGGAAAGCTCTTCACAGCTGACTTTCAGATATACAATCCTCCCGATAGAGTGCAGATGCTTCATAGCTTTTGTTCCATATACAACACTGCCGCCGGTAGCGATGACACTTTTTGTAACTGCAATCTGGGAATTGACGCGCTCTTCGACTTCGTGAAAGCCATCAATTCCCCGTGAATCGATGATCTGCCAGAGACGCAGTCCTTCTTCTTTCTGAATCAACAGATCAGAATCGACGAAATCATAGCCGAGTACTTTGGCGAGCACGACACCTATGGTGCTTTTTCCTGCACCGGGCATTCCGATCAGGATGATATTGTTGTGCTCTGCAGGAGAATCGTTTGGAATAGCGATAGTAGCTTTTGCGGAAGACCCGCCTGAGGTGAAGTCCGTATTCATGAATGTCTCCTTACAAAATCGCACTGAAAACGCCAAGCAGTCCGTTGCTGGCAAGTGCCATGATCACACCTGCGAGCAATACACCCAGTATAACAGCCAAAGTGGTAGACTTGAAATCCATTTTCAGAATACTGGCCGCGAGCGTGCCGGTCCATGCACCGGTGCCGGGAAGCGGAATCCCTACAAAAAGAACCAGTGCAAGAAAGAGACCCCTGCCGGCCTTTGCCTGCAGCTTCTGTCCGCCTTTTTCTCCTTTTTCCAGAAGGAAGGTAAAGAGCCCGCCGATGACCGGTTTATCTTTGCCCCATTCCAGTACTGTACGTGCAAACAGATAGATAAAGGGAACCGGTATCATGTTGCCGATAATGGCAATGATATAGGTCGGAAGGGTTGGCAATCCGAAAAGGACGCCGTAAGGAATCGCTCCCCGAAGTTCAATGATGGGGAGCATGGAAATCAAAAATACAATCAGGTAGCTTTTCATGAAAAGATGTCTCTCCTTTGATGCATTTTACGGTATAGTCCGCATTGCAGTATCAGATAATGCGATAGCAAGGATCATTGTGAGTTCAGAATAACCCGTAATATCCCGGATTACTCCAGATCATACGCATACTGCAGCAATGTCCGAGCGTCTGCCCACCGGGCACTCGTAGAAGGAGCTCCGAGACTGACTGCTATATAGGTTTCTCCATTTTTGGCTTCGATACTGCCGACAAAGCAGTAACCGGCCTTGCTCGTGTAGCCGGTTTTCATGCCGGTCACGCCTGTCATGTTGCCAAGCAGTGCGTTCGTGGTATACAGATTGTAAGAATAACCGCTGACGCTGGTAAAGCTGTAAGAACGCGTGCTGACAATCTTGCGGAATGTTTTGTTCTGGTAAGCGTACTGAGCGATCTTCGCGAGATCCTGCGCGGTGGTATAGTGGTCCAGACCGGCATCCAGACCATTTGGTGTCACAAAATGTGTGGAGGTACAGCCAATTGTCTTTGCTTTTTTATTCATGAGCTTCGCAAACTTTGTTGTACTGCCGCTGATGTGTTCTGCGATCGCCACGGCGGCGTCGTTTCCCGATGGAAGCATCAGACCGTACAGCAGATCCTTCATATAAAAAACTTCTCCTGTATGCAGGTACATTTTGCTCGGCTCCTGGGCGGCTGCATTCGCAGAAGCGGTAACCTTGTCCGTCAGTTCACAGTTTTCGATCGCCAGGATACAGGTCAGGATCTTTGTCGTACTGGCGTTTGAATGTTTTGTCGTACCATTTTTATCATACAGAATCTCGCCGGTATCGGCATTGATCAGTACCGCACAGTCAGAAGAGATGGAAAGCTTTGCACCGCTGTAGAGCAATGCGCCTGTTGTGCTGCTGAAATAATAGGTGACACCATCGATCGTCTTTTTACTGCGGCAGGCTTTTCCGCTTTTCGAAAAGTAGTAGGTCTTCTCATTGATCGTCTGCCAGCCAACAGCACGGCTGCCATCTTCAGTGAGATAATAGAGACTTCCCTTATAGGTAAGCCATTTACTCTTGTACATGGCACCGTTGCCGGAACTACTGCCAAAATAGTACCAGAGACCATCGATTTTGATCCAGCCGGATTGGCGAATACCGGTATCCGGATCCATGTAATAGGATTTCGAGCCGACTTTGATCAGTCCGGTGCGCATCCTTCCGTTCGTGGCAAAGCGATAAACGTCCCCATCGCCGGAGGTATACCAGCACTTTTTGTACATGTAACCTTCCGCTTTTCTGCCGAAATAATAACGGTAATTCCCAATGTCCTGCCAGCCGTACAGCCGTCGGCCGCTCTTTGAAAAATAGTAGACCTTTCCGTCTATTTCAAGCAGGCAGTTCTTTGCGTAGGTACCATCCGAATAGACGTAATACCACTTGTTGTTTTCTTTGACAAATTCTCCGTCTGAAACAGTTTCGATATTTTTTACGGAAACCGCACCGGAAGTTGACGCAGCATTGGCTGTAAAAGAACCGCAAAAACAAAACATCATCAGCATCAGCAGAATCGTAAGCAGGTTCCTTGTGTGTGGCATAAATTTTTTCTGACTCATGAATTCTCTCCCATTACATTGAATGATAGTGAACGACAAATTACTATAAAAGTGTCGTCAATAGACAGGCTCGTGCCATGCTTGCATGGTTAAGAGCATGGATATTAGACAAGCTGTCCGGTATCTGTACAATAATAACAGTTAAGAAGAAAAAAGGCAATTCTTCTTGAAGAATTTCTGGAAAAACTTGTAAGTCCTGCAGCTATGGAAGGACTGCAAAATTTCCTTGCGTTACAGCGAATGGAAATTCAGATCAAGGGAGATAATAATGGATAAATTCCAGATTGTGTGAGAGCAAAGGAGGAAGTATGATGGTGGAACCACAGAAGATTTACTGGAAACTCTGGCAAAACGCAGCCTGTATGAAGCATCTGCTGCCCATAGACGAAAGCTTTGATCTTGTACAGAGAGAACTTCGGATAGGCGGAAGAGATGCATCTCTGTATTTCCTGGATGGTATGATGAATGATGAGGGCATGCTGAAAATTCTGGATTCTATTTTGAAAATCACTCCGGAGGAGATGCCTCAGGATGCGGAAGGCTTTACACGAAAAATTCCGTATTCAGAAGTGAATCTGATCTGCGATTTTGAACAGGCAGTGCGCAGCGTGCTTTCTGGCATATCGCTTTTTTTCGTAGATGGATATGGGGAAGCGATTGCGGTTGACTGTCGTTCTTATCCGGTTCGGAGTGTGGATGAGCCGGGGATGGATAAATCTCTTCGAGGCTCAAAGGATGGTTTTGTCGAGACAATCGTGTTTGACACAGCACTGATCCGAAGGAGAATCCGTGATCCGAATCTTGTAATGGAAATACTGGAAGTGGGAGAGTCTTCACGTTCGGACGTCGTGCTTTGCTATATGAAAAATCTTATTGATCCGAAATTATTAGAGACGGTCCGCGCCCGGATCGTTGCGATCGAGACTCCGGATCTGTGTATGAATCAGCAGAGTCTGGCGGAAGCATTGATCGGTACGCGATGGTACAATCCATTCCCGAAATTTAAATTTACTGAGCGGCCGGACACCACAGCGGCCTGTATTATGGAAGGCAAGCTCGCGATTCTGGTGGACAATGCGCCATCAGCAATGATCCTGCCGACCTCTGTCTTTGATATGATCGAGGAGGCGAATGATTACTATTTTCCGGCATGGACGTCTCTGTACCTCAAAATTGCGCGTGTCCTGATTCTGTTGGTAACCGTTTTTCTGACACCGGTTTTTCTGCTTTTCATGCAGAATCCGCATTGGCTCCCGCCGTTGTTTGATTTTGTGCTGGTGCGAGATATTGTCAATATTCCACTGATCTGGCAGTTTCTGATTCTGGAGCTCGCAATTGACGGACTTCGGCTGGCAGCGTTAAATACTCCGAATATGCTAAGCACACCGCTTAGTATCTTTGCGGGCCTTGTGCTTGGGGAATTCTCCGTGACTTCCGGATGGTTTAATACCGAAGTGATGCTGTATATGGCGTTCGTAGCGGTAGCGAACTATACGCAGCCGAACTTCGAACTGGGGTATGCCGTGAAATTTATGAGAATCATAATTCTGATCCTGACCGCGGCTTTTGACCTGCCCGGTTTCCTTGCGGGATGCATTCTTCTGCTTGTCCTTCTGTGTACAAACAAAACCTTGTCCGGGCGGAATTATCTGAACGTAAAGTTGAATTAATCAGAAATGAAATGATTTACAGATGCACTGAAAAAGGGAGGCTTTCTCCTGTTCGGGTTTTTCTATATATTTTGTGCAAAAA
>JAJBVF010000134.1 GCA_020859965.1 Clostridiales bacterium | reverse complement strand
CCTCCAGCCTTCGCAGTGAGCCGCGGATATCAGATAACCCGGAAAAAGATGGGCGGCTTTTGCGCAGAATGCGGCTGACAGCATCTGTCGTCTCCCGCTGCATGCGGCGGATTTCTGCAAGGTCGTCTGACGGAAGCAATGCGCGGCAGAGCTCTTTGCCTGGAGCGGAACCGGCAAAATCAGTCAGGCGCTGGATGATTTTATTGTATTCGAGTACTTTTAATGCCTTTTCGTTCATGGAAAATCCTTTCAGTCGTTTCCAGAATTTCTGGAAAAGATTTTGTTACTGTATTTTAACGCATATTGATAGATTTGAAAAGAGAAGATAAATTTTGTTTTTGAATAAAAAAATTTGCAAGATTTTCAAATATTCGGTGTATAAGAATACGTAAGGCAAAAGATAGTGCATTTCGGCGACGGTATATTCCCGTTTTGCTGCATAGCGCGAAAAAGATGTGTAAGATGGACAATGCCCTGAATCAAAGAACGGTCGTGGAAGGAGGAAGCAGATGGATGAAGATATTGTTGCGCTTTTGCGGGAGCGTGATCAGAAAAGCATAGAGTTGATCGCGGAGCGCTATGAGCGACTGCTCCGATACATAGCGGTGACAATCCTGCGCGGCCGTGAGACGGAGGTAGAAGAGTGCATTAATGACGTCTATCTTAAAATCTGGACGCATGGTGCGGAATATGACTATGAGAAGGCCTCTTTCCGTACGTACATAAAGGCGATCACGCGCAATACGGCACTGAATTATCTGCGGAAACTGCGCAGGCTGGAAGAGCTGGAAGGATTGGATGAGGAAGGCATTTTACAGTCAGAGTATATTGACGACAGTCAGAATGTGGAGCAACGGATGATCTTTCAGGAAGAAGTACAGGCACTGGGGCACGTCCTTGGCGAATTGAAAAAGAAAGACCGCGAGCTGGTCCTGAGGCGGTTTTATTATCTTCAGAGCACCAGACAGATCGCGGAGGCGATGGACATGTCGGAAAATGCCGTAGACAGTAAGCTTTCCAGACTTAAGAAAAAAATCCGGAAGCGCTATGAAAAGGAGGTGGCGAGGTGAGTTTCCGAAAAACAACAATAAAGAGTGAGGACGAACTTTCTCGCTGGCTGATACGCATGCTTGGCGAGAATGGCATGCTTTTTCCGGATGAGGCGATTCCTGAACAGGATCTGGAAAGAATGGAGAGCGCGAAGGCTGAGGAAATGGCTGGCACTGCGTGTACATCAGATTTCGCAGAGACGGCAGTTCAGACAGATTTTGCGCCGGATCCGGAGTCGGTATTGGAGCAGGAGAAGCCAGACCGGCTGCATCGATTCAGAAACTGGAAACGTGTGGCGGTAGTATCCGGATTTGCCGCGGCCGGTTCTGCCGCGCTGACCGGGCTTATCGTATTGGTCTGCATGCGGCATTCGTCAGGATGGGCAGGAACGAATCATGCCTGAGTGTTTGATTTCTGGTTTTTGACCCTGTTATTATCATCAGAGAAAAATGAAAATTAAAAAGAGAAAAGAAAAAAGAAAAGGAGAAAATTATCATGTTGGAGAAATTGATTTCAATCGTAGCAGAGCAGCTTCATGTATCTGAGGAGGAAGTAAAGCCGGAGACAGATTTCAAGGCAGATCTGAGCGCAGATTCGCTGGATTTATTTGAGCTGGTGATGGCTCTTGAAGAAGAATACGATCTGGAGATCCCGACAGAAGATCTGGAACAGCTGACGACTGTGCAGTCGGTTATGAATTACCTGACTGAGAAAGGAATTGAGGCGTAATGAAAACAGCAATCACGGAATTATTAGGGATCCAGTACCCGATCTTTCAGGGCGGCATGGCATGGGTGGCGGAAAATTCACTCGCCTCCGCTGTCTCGAATGCGGGAGGCCTGGGAATTATTGCGGCTGGAAATGCCCCGGCGGATTATGTGCGTGAGCAGATTCGTCTGACAAAGGAAAAGACAGATAAGCCTTTTGGTGTAAATATCATGCTCCTGAGCCCCTTTGCGGCGGAGGTCGCGCAGGTGGTTACAGAAGAAAAAGTAGCGGTCGTTACGACTGGAGCAGGCAATCCGGGCACTTATATGGAACAGTGGAAAGCTGCCGGGATCAAAGTGATTCCGGTAGTCGCTTCTGTGGCGCTCGCAAAAATGATGCAGCGCGGCGGTGCGGACGCGGTGATCGCAGAAGGCTGTGAGTCGGGCGGGCACATCGGCGAGAGCACGACGATGACGCTGGTGCCGCAGGTCGTAGATGGCGTGACAATCCCGGTAATCGCTGCCGGAGGAATCGGCGACGGCAGAGGCTTTGCTGCGGCGATGATGCTTGGTGCATCGGGCGTACAGATGGGCACACGGTTCCTCGTTGCGAAGGAATGTGTGATTCATCAGAATTATAAAGACCGGGTATTGAAGGCGAAGGATATCGATACGGTGGTAACCGCTCGCTCCGTGGGACATCCCTGCCGTCAGCTGCGCAATCAGATGACACGCAAATATCTGGCGATGGAAAAAGAGGGATGCACGTTTGAAGAACTGGAGACGCTGACGGTCGGCTCTCTGCGCAAAGCAGTGCAGGAGGGCGATGTGACCGGAGGCTCGATGATGTCTGGCCAGATTGCCGGGATGGTGAAGAAAGAACAGACTTGCCAGGAGATGATCGAGGAGATCATGGGACAGGCGGAAGCGCTTCTTGGCGGAACGCGCATCTGATCTTTGGCTTACAGGAAACGACAGATTATTTTTGCTATTTACTGATAGAAGGTAGAGGTATATATGAGCAAACTTGCGTTTATTTTTCCCGGTCAGGGAGCGCAGAAAATCGGTATGGCGCGGGAATTCTATGATTCCTGTCCGGAGAGTCGCGCAGTTTTTGAACTGGCGTCAGAGGCGGCTGGATTTTCTCTGGAAGAAATTTGTTTTTCAGAGACGCTGCCGGATGAAAGCGCGGCCGGGGATATTCCGAATGAGAAGATTAATCAGACCAGATACACGCAGCCTGCGCTTCTGACTGCGAGCCTTGCAATCCTGGCTGCGGTAGAAAATGCCGGGATTCATGCGGACGCGGCTGCCGGATTGAGCCTTGGGGAATACTGTGCGCTGACGGCGGCTGGAGCGCTTTCGGTTTCGGATGCGGTGAAGATTGTTTGCCAGCGGGGCATCTATATGGAAGAAGCGGTTCCTGTCGGTGGTGCGATGACGGCAATTCTGAGCCGGAAGCCAATTCCAATCGAAGAAATCTGTGCGGCGACGGAAGGACAGGTCAGTGTGGCGAATTACAACTGTCCGGGGCAGCAGGTCATTTCTGGTGAGAAGGATGCAGTAGACCGCGCAGCGGCGAAGCTTCTGGAAGCCGGAGCAGCCAGGGCTGTGCCGCTGGTCGTGAGCGGACCGTTTCATTCTCCGATGCTTAGCGGTGCCGGTGAGAAGCTTGCCGCGCTGCTTTGCGGTCAGGAAATCCGCCGCCCGGAGCTTTTGTTTGTGTCAAATGTGACGGCGAAAGCGGTCAGTGAGCCGGATGAAATACGCAGCCTGCTTGGAAAGCAGGTATGTTCGCCGGTACGCTGGCAGCAGAGTATGGAATATCTGATCGCGGCCGGTGTGGACACCTTTGTGGAGATCGGACCAGGGCAGACACTGACGAATTTTGCGAAGAAAATCGACCGTTCCGTGAAGGTGATGCATGTCGGCATGCCGGAGGATCTGGAACGGGTACTGCGAGTAGTATAACTTGCAAGAAGTTCGCGGCGCTTGCGGCAGCGAACTTCGCAAGTTAACGACAGGGTTCTGCGAAGCAGGTTCCTAGAGTGTAACTTATCGAAAGGAGAGCAGTGTATGCTGGAAGGGAAAATTGCCCTTGTAACGGGCGCGAGCAGAGGGATTGGGCGCGCGATCGCGCTGACGCTTGCCGGATATGGAGCGGATGTAGCGGTAAATTATTGCGGTTCCGCAGAGAAAGCGCAGGAGACCGCACAGGAAATTCAGGCGCTTGGCAGACACGCGATACTTGTAAAAGCGGATGTGTCAGTTCAGGAGGACTGCGAGCGGATGTTCCGTGAGGTGACCGAACAGCTTGGCGCACCGGATATCCTGGTGAATAATGCGGGGATCACGAGGGACAATCTGGCATTGCGCATGAGCGCAGAGGATTTTAATCGCGTGATCGATACGAATCTGAAGGGAACCTTTTTCTGTATGAAACTGGCTGGAAAACAGATGCTGCGGAAACGTTCGGGACGGATTATCAGTCTTTCCTCGATTGTAGGTCTGCACGGAAATGCCGGGCAGCTCAATTACAGTGCGGCTAAAGCGGGCGTGATCGGTATGACGAAGAGCCTGGCGAAAGAACTGGCCAGCCGGGGAATCACGGTCAATGCGGTGGCTCCCGGATATGTAAATACAGATATGACGGCGGTGCTTACGGACGCGCAAAAGGAAGCAATCCAGTCCCAGATTCCGCTCGGACGGATCGGCAGCCCGCAGGACATTGCGGAGACGGTCGCATTTCTGGCGTCTGACCGGGCGGCATACATCACCGGCCAGGTGATATCAGTAGACGGAGGCATGGGAATCTGATGAGAAGAGTTGTGGTGACGGGCATGGGTGCAATTTCTCCGATCGGAAATTCGGTGGAAGCTTTCTGGGATGCCCTGAAGGAAAAAAAGGTGGGGATTGCTCCGATCACCTATTTTGATACGGAGGAATATAAAGTAAAGCTGGCTGCGGAGGTAAAGGAATTTGATCCTCTGACTGTAATGGACAAAAAAGAAGCGCGGCGTATGGAACTGTTCAGTCAGTATGCGGTGGCAGCGACGGCAGAGGCGCTTAGTCAGTCGGGCCTGGAGCTGACAGAGGAAGAATGTTTAAGGACAGGTGTTTCGATTGGCAGTGGGGTCGGAAGTCTCCAGGCTCTGGAGAAGGGATATTCGAAGCTGGTAGAAAAAGGCCCTGGGCGTGTACCGATTCTGTTTGTACCTATGCTGATCTCAAATATGGCAGCGGGAAATGTCGGGATCCATTTTGGCCTGAAAGGGAAGAATATCAATGTAGTGACGGCCTGTGCGACTGGCACGAACTCAATCGGAGAAGCTTTCCGTACAATTCAGTGCGGCGATGCGGATGTGATGGTAGCCGGAGGTACGGAGGCGGCGATCTGCCCGAGCGGGATTGCCGGATTCAGCGCACTGACGGCACTTAGCACAGTGCAGGATCCGCTCCGGGCGTCTCTTCCGTTTGACAAAGACCGGAGCGGTTTTGTCATGGGAGAAGGCGCGGGTGTGCTGGTTCTCGAAGAACTTTCTCATGCGCAGGCCCGCGGCGCAAATATCCTGGCGGAAATTGTCGGATATGGATCGACCTGCGACGCATACCACATCACATCTCCGGCGGAGGATGGTGAGGGCGCAGCCCGCGCGATGCAGCTGGCTATGCAAGAGGCGGAACTTGCCCCGGATGAGATTCAGTATGTGAATGCGCACGGTACCGGTACGCATTTGAACGATCTCTGCGAGACACGCGCGATCAAGAAGGCGTTTGGCGAGGCTGCTTATCAGTTGAACATCAATTCGACCAAGTCCATGATCGGGCACGCACTCGGAGCTGCGGGCGGCCTGGAGGCAGTGGCCTGCGTAAAGACAATAATGGAAAACTATATTCATGCGACAGCTGGCTTTAATCAGGCAGAGGAAGAGATGGATCTCAACTACACGCCGGAAGGGACGAGCCGTGAAGTGACGGCTGCGCTGACAGATTCTCTGGGATTTGGCGGACACAACGCGGTGCTTATTTTTAAGAAGTTCCGGTAACAGTATATACAGGAGTGTCAGAATGAAATTTGGTTTAGACGAAATATTTGCAGTGATTGATAAAGTGACAGACAGCGGGCTGGCTTCGTTTTCCTATGAGGACGCTGACGCGAAAATCAGTATTCAGAATGGGGAGAAAGCGGTCTGGAGCACGATCCCTGCAGGTCCGGATGCGGCAGGGATCTCCGGGGATGGAAAGGCTGTCCCGATGCCCCAGACCGGACCTGGGCAGGGGCAGGGACAGGCGCCGTCTGTGCAGGCGGGCACATCATCCGTTAAGACTGCCGTCGACGCAGATGTATCCGCGGAAAACTGCGTAGAGATCACATCTATGATGGTTGGTACCTTCTATGCGGCGCCGTCTGAGGATGCTGAGCCCTTTGTTCAGGCAGGCGACGAGGTGAAAAAAGGGCAGACAGTAGGTATTGTGGAAGCGATGAAGCTGATGAATGAGATTGAATCGGAGTATGACGGAGTGATCGAAGCGGTTCTTGTAAAGAATGGTCAGCTTGTGGAGTACGGCCAGCCGCTGATGCGGCTCCGGAAAAAGTAATGGCCGGAACAGAATGAGGCGCAGAAAAGAACCAACGGAAAATAATCGCCGGAAAAAAGACAGAACAGGGGATGCCAGGATAGAGGACATCGAATAAGAAAGGATGACAGACATGACGCTGGATACGAAACAGATTATGGAGATATTGCCGCACCGCTCACCGTTTCTTCTTGTGGACAGAATTGATGAGCTGGAGCCGGGCGTGCGCGCGGTCGGCCGCAAGGCGGTGACCTACAATGAGCCGTTTTTTGCAGGACATTTTCCGCAGGAGCCGGTGATGCCTGGAGTGTTGATTTGTGAGGCACTGGCACAGGTCGGTGCGGTCGCGATCCTGTCGCTGGAAGAATACCGCGGC
Source organism: Clostridiales bacterium (assembly GCA_020859965.1). Lineage (GTDB taxonomy): Bacteria > Bacillota > Clostridia > Lachnospirales > Lachnospiraceae > Choladousia. Next base: position 2,060 of record JAJBVF010000134.1, on the reverse strand, counting down.
AAGCTCGTCCTGTTTGGCGGCATCAATAAGGCACGCTTTCGACAGAAGGTAGTGCCGGGAGATGTTCTGAGGCTGGAGATGGAAGTCATTAAAGTAAAAGGACCAGTCGGCGTTGGAAAAGCTACCGCTTATGTAGATGATAAAATCTGTACGCAGGCGGAACTGACTTTTGTGATACAGTAAAAGGCTTTAGGATGGAATTGCGGCTGTTCTGATCTGCACTCTGATGGCAGTTTTCGGAATATTCGCATTTTATTGAGGACAATTTTATGTTTCAGAAAATTTTGATCGCGAACCGTGGGGAGATCGCGGTTCGTATTATACGCGCCTGCCGGGAGATGGGAATTTCCACTGTAGCGGTCTGCTCGACGGCAGACCGGGATGCGCTGCATGCGCAGCTTGCGGATAGCTGTATCTGTATCGGCCCGGAACAGCCGAAGGACAGCTACCTGAATATGGAACAGATCCTGAGTGCGGCTGTGGTGACCGGTGCGCAGGCAGTACATCCGGGCTTTGGTTTTTTGTCGGAAAATACAAAATTTGCGCGGATGTGTACGCGATGCGGGATTACTTTTATCGGACCGTCGCCGGAGTGTATTGATCAGATGGGAGATAAAGCAAAGGCGCGTGAGATGATGAAGCGGGCGAAGGTTCCTGTGATTCCCAGGACAGACGGTACGGTGACTGACGTGGCTGAAGCTAAAACGATGGCGCAGTCGATTGGCTATCCGTTGATCGTAAAAGCGGCGGCCGGAGGCGGAGGCCGCGGAATGCGTGTGGTCGAACGCCCGGAAGAGTTTGAAGCACAGTTTACCCTGGCGCAGAGGGAATCGGAGCAGGCATTTGGTGACGGGCGGATGTACATGGAAAAATATCTTGCATTTGCGCGTCACATTGAGATTCAGATTCTTGCGGATCAGTATGGAAATACGATCCATTTAGGAGAACGGGACTGTACGATCCAGCGCCGCCATCAGAAGATGATCGAGGAGACCCCGGCGTATACATTGTCGCCAAAAATGCGGAAAAAAATGGGCGAAGCTGCCGTGCGGGCGGCAAAGGCGGCCGGTTATTACAGTGCCGGGACGGTAGAATTTCTGGTGTGCGGCGAAGAATTTTATTTTATGGAAATGAATACAAGGATTCAGGTAGAACACCCGGTGACCGAAATGGTGACCGGTATCGATCTGATCCATGAACAGATAAAAATTGCGGCGGGAGAGAAGCTGGAGCTCTCACAGAGAGAAATCCGCCCTCAGGGGCATGCAATCGAATGCAGAATCAGCGCGGAGGATGCCGAACGCGGATTTTTGCCTTGTGCGGGAGAGGTGGCGGATGTCCATCTGCCGGGAGGCAACGGTGTGCGCGTAGATACCCAGCTGTTTAGCGGCTGTCAGATTCCGCCCTTTTATGACTCTATGCTGGCGAAGGTGATCGTACATGCGGATACAAGAGAAGAGGCGATCCACCGGATGCGGAGTGCTCTCGGGGAATTTGTGATAGAAGGAATCACGACAAACCTTCCGTTCCAGTATGAACTGGTGAGCAGTGAAGCGTTTGCCAAAGGCGATGTCAGAACGATCAATGAGCAGCTTGAGGAAAGGTGCAAAAAGACATGCTGAGAGATAGATTTCGAAAAAATGAGGACTTGCAGGATTCCTGGGAAATTTTGGAACCGGCACTTTCCGGACAGGATGAAGAGGAGTCTGGCCAGGCGGATGACGGTCAGAGCGTGAGCGGCATTCGCGGGAAAGGTGCAGCTATAAGCGAAAACGATTCCCGGAAGGATAGCAGACAGAGCGGGGATGACGATTCCCGGAAGGGCAGCAGACAGAATGGGGCTGGATTTTCCGGAAAAGCTGTCAGGCAGACGGAGCCGGCTTCCCGCCAGAAAAAGAAGAGGCCGAGGGTGCCGGATGGAATGTTTCGCAAATGCACCGGATGCGGGAAGATTGTTTATGAAGATGACGTCCGTGCGGAAGCGTATTGTTGCCCGGAGTGCGGCTGTCATTTCCGTATAGAGCCCAGAGAACGGCTGCGGATGACCATCGATCGGGGTT
>JAJBVF010000114.1 GCA_020859965.1 Clostridiales bacterium | reverse complement strand
GTGAGAAACGATGTCATTAGAGCTTAAAAATATCACCCGTTCTTTTGAAGGCTCAGTCAGGGAGACGCTGAAGGATATTTCTCTGACGGTGGAGGACGGAGAATTTGTCTGTCTCGTGGGTCCTTCAGGCTGCGGGAAATCCACACTTTTGAATATTATTGCGGGGCTGGATCGGCCGAGCTCCGGAGAACTTCTTATGAATCAGACTCCGGTCACCGGCCCTGGTGCGGACCGCGCGATGATGTTTCAGGAACATGCGCTTTATCCATGGCTGAACGTGATCGATAATGTAAAATTTGGAATGAAGCTTGCAAAGGTGCCGAAGGAAGAACAGGAGCGGCGCGCGGAGCATTATCTGAAGATGGTGCGTCTGTGGGAATTCCGCGAATACCGGATTCATGAGATCTCTGGCGGCATGAAGCAGCGGACGGCTCTGGCGCGGGCGCTTTGTCTGAACAGCCCGGTGCTTCTGATGGACGAGCCGTTTTCCGCGCTGGATAAACAGACGACCAATAAGCTGAGGGCAGATCTGGAGCAGATCTGGGAGGAGACGAAAAAGACCATTATCTTCGTGACGCACAGCGTGGAGGAGGCGGTCTTTCTGGCAGACCGGATCGTTGTCCTTTCGGATAATCCGGGCTGTATCAAAGATATTTTCAGGGTAGATCTGCCGAGACCGCGGGAGATTGACTCCGCGGAATTTCTGGCGGTGCGCCACAAGATATTATCCTGCGTGGAGAGGGAGGTGGAGAAGCTTGCAAAAGAAGAATATGACCACTAAAATTATTACGGGAATCTGTTTTTATGCAGTGCTGATTATTCTCTGGCAGATTATCTATACCCTCGGCACCGGTCCGCTGGGTTGGTGGAAATCCTACGCGATGCCGTCTCCGCTCGGTGTAGTGAAGAGCCTGGAGAAGCTGATCGTGAAGGGAACTCTGTGGCAGGCAGTAATCTACAGCCTGAGGCGGGTGCTGATCGGTTTCCTCCTCTCTCTGCTGATCGGAACGGTGATGGGACTTCTGATCTCCGCGTCTTCCTTCCTGAACCGGAACTTAAAGCCGCTGATGAATGGCATTCAGTCGCTTCCGAGCGTTTGCTGGGTACCCTTCGCAATCCTGTGGTTCGGTCTGGATGAATCCGCAATCCTTTTTGTCGTAGTTATCGGCTCTACATTCAGCGTGGCACTGGCGATTGAGAACGCAATTCAGACCATACCGCCGATCTACAAAAGGGCGGCGGCGACCATGGGCGCCGGAAGAATTCAGATGTATCAGACCGTAATCTTTCCGGCCGCGCTTCCCGGTTTTCTGGCGGGACTGAGACAGTCCTGGTCCTTTGCCTGGAGAGCGCTGATGTCCGGCGAAGTCATGTCTGCCTATGTTGGACTGGGCTATACGCTGATGGCAGGGCGGGACATGGCAGATATCAATCAGGTGATGGCTGTGATGCTGGTCATTATCCTGATCGGAATCCTCATAGACCGATGCGTCTTTTCTACGCTGGAAAGGAGAATTCTTAAAAGCCGCGGACTGTAAATGCATGAAAAAATGATAGAAAGCTTTCGCCAGGAACGATAGAAAGTTTCTGGCGATTTTTACTGTTTTCTGTTGAAAAACAGATATCCGCCATATAAAATGAAGCAGGTATACATGAATACAGATCAGGAGAAAAGACTATGAGACGAATTATCTTAGCGTCCGGCTCCCCGCGCAGACGGGAGCTGCTGGCGCAGACAGGGCTGGAATTTGAAGTTATTCCGGGAGAAATTGATGAAAACGCGGTGGTAAACCGGCTGCGGGAACATCGGCTGCGGGAGCAGCCGGGCATACAGAAACAGCAGAGTGCGCCTGCATCGCAGAGTACACAGGGGCAGCAAAAAGTAGCACAGTGCACGCAGGGCCGGCAAAAGGCAGCGGAATTGCCGTATATGCCGGAAACACAAAATGAACAGGAGGTATTGTATGCGGCCAGCTATCCCGCAGAAGTGGTCAAAGCGCTTGCTTTTGGCAAAGCAGAGGCAGTGGCGGAGCAGATCCCGGAAGGCATCATCATTGGTTCCGACACGATTGTCTGGGATAACGAAATCATGGGAAAACCGGAAGACCGTGCGGACGCATACCGGATGCTCCGGCAGCTTCAGGGAAGAATACATTCGGTGTTTACGGGTGTGGCCGTGCTTGTGAAAGACGAAAATGATGTAAAAAAACACATTTTTTACAGTGAGACAAAAGTAGAAGTATATCCGATGACAGAAACAGAGACCAAAGCTTATCTCGATACCGGTGAGCCGATGGATAAGGCTGGCGCATATGGTATCCAGGGAAAGTTCGGTCTCTGGGTCAAAGGGATAGAAGGCGATTACAATAGCGTGGTCGGCCTGCCTCTGTCAGCACTTTGGCAGGTATTGAAGGAATATGTCTGAGTCACCTTATGTGAAGTGTAGATTTGCTGCCGCTTGAATGCACAGGGGTACGCGATATTTTACGCTTTGTTTTCCTCTTCATCCTCATAAAACACATCTACGAGAAACAGTGCCTGAGGCGGCGCGGTGAATCCGGCGAAAGATCGGTCCTTTGCCTCCAGAATGCGGGGAATCTGGGAGGGCAGCGTATCTCCGGTGCCGACTTCGATCAGGGTACCGGTCAGGATTCGAACCATATTGTAAAGAAAGCCGTCGCCATGATAGCGGATCGTCAGGATGCCGTCGTTCAGATCAAATGAGATGTCATAGATGGTCCGCACCGTGGATTTTTTCATCTGCCGGTTCGCGCAGAAGCTTCGGAAATCATGGGTACCGGTCAGATATTCCGCGGCTTCCTGCATACGCTGCAGGTTCAGCGGTTCCTCTATGCGGTACAGGTAGCGCCGGTCAAAAACATGTGCGACTTCCCCGCAGTCGATCCGGTATTCGTACAGCTTTCCGGCAGCGTTGAGCCTTGCGTGGAAACGTTCTTCCATTTTCTGAACCGAAAGGACGCGGATATCTGCCGGAAGATAATCATTGAAATAGTCCTGGATTTCCTGGCAGGAATACCGGGAAAGCACGCGGGGGATTCGATAATTCGCGACCTGCCGCAGCGCGTGGACGCCTGCGTCTGTCCGCCCGGACCCGTTCAGATCAATCTCTTCGCCGTAGAGCTGCTCCAGGATAGTTTCCAGCTTTTCCTGAATGGTATTGGGCGTATTTCCCTGCCGCTGCCATCCGTTGTAGCGGGTACCGTCGTATTGGAGAATCAAACAAAAATTAGCCATAGTCATTTTCCTCATTATAATAAATAGTGTAGCCCCCCGCTTCTTCTGTCTTTACAAAAGAATATTCGGAGAGCGCGTCATCCAGATCCAGAGAAGTGGGCAGGACGAGATAGTCGCATTCTGCCTTTCGAGCCAGCCGAGCCAGCCGTTTTGGATTTGGCGATTCGCTGTTGAGTTCTGTATAAAGCTTAGACGGAGCGACATCCCCTTTTACCATATTTCTGCCATAAGCCAGGCGGATGCCGGCATCGTACTGACGGATGTAGACCGACAGATATCCTGTTACAGCGGCCTTGGGGCTTTCGATATTCTGTTCGGCGGCATGTGCAGAGATCGCCTCAGACACATAGATCGCCTCCGTCGGTATTTTGAAAAAATTCGTGCGCTCGCTGAAATATTCCCCGGTAAAAACGAAATGTCCGCTGAAAACAATAGCAACTGCCGCGAGCAGAGCGGTGAGAAGCCGCACGGGTTTTCCGGAAGGGGTTGTGATGAGCCGGACACCGGCATAGGCGATCACGATCGGGATTGTGAGCATCCAGAACATGCGCCAGTAGACCAGGCTGCCGATCATTTTCATGATCAGATATGCGGAAACCGGGCAGAAGATCAGCGCGGCAAACAGCAGATTTGGCCAGACCAGGGACAGCCGTTCTTTTTTTGCGCCTGGGTATAAGCAGATCAGCAGAAGAGACAGCAAAAACAGCAGTGGGTACAGACTGTCCGCAAAATACCAGGTAAAATTTTTAAAAATTTCCGCCATTACAGAGGCCATAGCGGTCTGTCTCCTTTCCCAAACGGGGCTTCCGGGTGAAAACCGGGAAGCCTTATCTGATTTATAAAGACCTTTTGGTTATTAAGTGATCAAAAGGTACGCAATCCCGCATATTATGGCACTGCTGCAGGAGAGCGCCGCACAAGGAAGATAGCGCCACCTTTTTTGCCCGAGCATATAAATGAGCGTATAGACACCGACAGGAACAGTTGCCAGGACAACACCCATAGAAGAAAACATACATGCGGAGGTAACTGCGCAGAACAGGTGAAACCAGGCCGCAAAGTCATCCCTGCCGATCATTGCCCGGCGGCACAGATAGAAAAGCGCCGGCTGCGTGATGCCTGCTACAAGCGCTTTTCCCTGCCAGCCCCGGATCAGCAGGAACGTGCCGGAGGAGTAGACAGAAAAGCCGGAAAAACTCAGCACCAGGATGATGATCAGGAGGAACAGATCCTGTTTCTGGTATTCGCCGGGAAAAAGCTCCCGGGCGATCAGGGCATAAATACCGTAGGCAAACAGCAGGACAAGGCCGGGCAGGAGCAGGTGCGCGATCAGGGTCGGATGAAGGCCGCCGGATAATGTAGAAAGTGCGGCCAGAAACAGCGGCCAGGCGGCAAATATATAGCGGGCAGGCAGGCTTTTATAGAGATTGCCGGTAAAAGGGTTGTACTGCATCAGCGTATTGGTTTCCCTGGCAGTCACTGCGGTCGCCACGTAAAAAGCGTCGTCATCATCAATATGCGAAGAAAAAGTCACGAAAACCACCTGTAAAAGTACACAGACAATGACCACGATCAGAAGCGGAGAAACTCTTTTTCGAAGATTCGCGGCAAAGCGTTTTCCATTGCCGGCTTTCAGACGGCCGAAAAGGGAAGGACCGCTTTTGCAGAGCGAAAACACAGCGAAAGCCAGTGAGAGGATCAGCCATACCAGACTCAGCTGAACCAGCGAGCACTTTAAAAATACCATCGGCACGGCAAGAATTTCAAACAACGCCAGCTCAAGAAAGATACCGTAAAAAAAGGAAAGCAGCAGGCTGACCGGAGTGCCATGACTCTTTTCAGACCAGAAAAAGCCGATCAGCAACGGAAGCAGAACCACCCACAGAAGAAAAAGACATAATTTCAGGATTGCCATAATATAATTCTCCGTAAAATCTCTGCAGTGTATCAGAAAAGCCACATGCCTGTCAGGAAGGTACGTGGAGTCATTATCAGGTTTCATATTCAGCAGATTATACCATTCTTCTGCTGAAATAGCAAACATCAGAGTAATGTTTGACAAAAGCCGGTATTTTGGTACAATGTAACTTATAAGAAGTTCATGCCGCTTGCGGGAATGAACTTCGTAAGTTGACGACAGAATCTTCAGATTCTGGAGCTTAAAAAACCAAAGGAGGATAAGTATTTTGAAACGAGTATGGAAAAAAATCATCAGTATCCTGTTGGTGGCTCTTATGCTTCAAAGTACATTGCCGGTACAGGCGGCCAGTATAAAGCTGGATGTCCCATCGGAACTCACACTGACCCTGTATCCGTCGAGTAAAGATGTTTATGGTTTGGGCACCACATCTCTGAATAAACAGTATCTGACTTATTCCACGAATGCGGTAAGCAGTATGAAGAGCAGCAATTCAAAAGTCGTAACGATTTCAAAGACAGATACTGTCGGCGCCAGCGGAGCAACTATCTATCTTACCGCCAAAAAGGCCGGAACAGCTACGGTATCCTTTAAATCCGGAGGCAAAACCTACAAGATCAAAGTGACAGTCGCCAAATACAAAAATCCGGTTTCTTCTATTACCATTGGCAGCACCAAAATAGCGAAGGGAAAATTTAAAAACGCGGCAACTTACAGTGTAAAATATTCCAAATTCGCAAACAAAAAAGTGAAGGTTACGGTGGAGCTTAAGAAAGGATGGAGCATTAAGGAGACCGAAAAAGCAAAATTCAGTTCAGATGGAGAAGTAACTCTTGTAACAGGAACCTATCTGGAATATGCGAGAAGCACCTGGCAAAAATCGGATCTGTTCAAAAACGGCAAGAAAGTGACCGTGAAAGGCGGCGTGGGTTTTTGCATCTACGCTACAGCGGTCAACAACAGCACCGGACAGGAGGAAATCATTACCGTCCGTTTTGAATAAGCCTGGGCGTTCAAAAGCACAGGCAAATCGCTCATTTGAAACCTCGTAATGGACAAATTTAGAGAGCTGTTCAGCAGCTCTCTTTTTTTGCCCATCTCAAAGGAAGGGTAAAAAAGGGGTACGTCTCCGCAGGATGTCACTCACTGCCTGTGCAAACCGCCCATATCTCACACGTTCACAGAAAAGACACATTTTTGTCATATAACAACCACATATTCAACACAAATCGGTCAAATCGGACAATTATACTACGATCAACAACAAAAAGAGCCGTGCAGGATGTCTCAGAAAAGAAAAAACGATTCGGCAACGAGCCGGGACAGCTGCGAATACAGTGGTTCAGCTAAAAACGAAACGACTGCGACGGACTGCATTATCTTATACTATACTTTTCTTAGAATAGCTAAGAGAAAGAGAGGGATCTATTATGAAGAACAGGAACATGATTTCATTTTTATGCGCTGGAGCATTGACAGTAGGAGCAATCGCCGGACTGACCGGTTTTACATCAAAGGATACAGAAGTGGTGACTTCGCTTGCGTCAGAATCGGATACGGATGGCGCTTACACGCTGTTGACAACGGCGGATGACAGCACAGACGGAGACGCGGTGGAAGCGGTAACTCTTTCGGAAGATACAACAGATGACAGCAGTGAATCCTCTTCGACCATGACGGTCGCGGATGTCGCGGCCAAGGCAATGCCGTCGGTCGTGACGATCACAAATATTTCTGTGACGGAGTTGGAGAGCATTTATGATATGTTCGGATACGGTTATGGATATGGATACGGATACGGTGAGGACGGCGGTATGTCCTATGAGAGCGTGAGCGTCGGTTCCGGAATTATCATCGGACAGAATGACGAGGAGCTTTTGATTCTGACGAATTACCATGTAGTAGAGGATGCCACGGAGCTTTCGGTCGGATTTGTGGACGATGAGGCTGCGGAAGCAGTTGTCAAAGGCACGGATGCTTCGATCGATATCGCGGTCGTAGCGGTGCAGCTGGAGGACATTTCCGATGATACGATGTCTCAGATTTCAATTGCTGAGATTGGAAGCTCGGATGATCTGGTTCTCGGGCAGCAGGTAGTGGCGATCGGCAATGCTCTCGGATATGGTCAGTCTGTGACGACCGGTATTGTCAGCGCCCTGAACCGTACCGTAGAGCTGGATACCTATACAGCGGAAATGATTCAGACAGACGCGGCGATCAACGGAGGCAACAGCGGCGGCCCGCTTCTTGATATGAATGGTTATGTGATCGGCATCAATACTGCGAAGGCATCGTCAGAAGGCGTGGAAGGTATGGGTTATGCAATCCCAATCTCTGACGTGACAGATATTATTGAAGATCTGATGAACAAGCAGACCAGAACAGAGACAGTCAGTGACGAAGAGGCTGCTTATATCGGTATCAGCGGTGAAGGCGTTTCTTCTGAGGCTTCTACCGTGTATGGAATGCCGGAGGGTATTTATATCACGGAAGTAGCAGAGGACAGCCCGGCGGAGGCAGCCGGCCTGCAGGCTGGATATATCCTCACCAAGTTTGACAGCACTACAGTGACATCGATGTCCGATCTGAAGAGTCTGCTTGCTTATTACGCAGGAGGCGAGACAGTCTCGGTAGTGGTAAGCTATCAGTCCAACAATGAGTATGTGGAAGAGACACTTGAGCTGACGCTTGGTCTGCTGTCGGATTATCAGACGATGACCGACTCTGCAGTGAATGAGTGATAAGCAGCCATCTGAGTGTGAAAACATCCTCATCTGTCTGGCTATTGACGACGCTTTTACAGTAAAAAACAGGCGAAAAAGTGCAATCCTCGCTGAAAATTAATTGCAAAATACAAAACATGTGTGTATAATGATACCGTATGTGTGCGACGGAGCAAAATATCTACTGTACCCGTGGCTTCTGCCACGGGTATTTTGCGATAATTTCGGCTTATGAGAGAAAAACCGAAATTATTTGGGATAGACAGCTGACATGGCCGCACGAATTCTATCTATATTTTGTAACGGTTTGGAATGGCGTCAGGATGAAGAGAATGGTTGTGGATGCGTTCCTGAATGGTTACGATTATTTTAGCAAGGGGGCTAAAGAATCATGTCTTACACAGAAGAAATTTATGACCGCGTAGTTGCGCAGAATCCAGGTGAGCCGGAGTTTCATCAGGCAGTAAAAGAAGTGCTGGATTCCCTGAAACTGGTGATCGATGCGAACGAAGAGAAGTATCGTTCCGTCAGCCTGCTGGAGCGCCTGGTAGAGCCGGAGCGCATTATCTCCTTCAAGGTACCGTGGGTAGATGACAATGGCAAGGTGCAGGTCAACAAAGGCTATCGTGTGCAGTTCAACAGCGCGATCGGACCGTACAAGGGCGGACTTCGTTTCCATCCGTCTGTGAACCAGAGCATTCTGAAATTCCTTGGATTTGAGCAGATCTTCAAGAATTCTCTTACCGGTCTCCCGATCGGCGGCGGCAAGGGCGGTTCCAACTTCGATCCGAAGGGGAAATCTGACCGTGAGGTCATGGCTTTCTGCCAGAGCTTTATGACAGAGCTTTCCAAATATATCGGAGCAGATCAGGATGTTCCGGCTGGCGACATCGGCGTAGGCGGAAGAGAGATCGGTTATATGTATGGACAGTACAAGAGAC
>JAJBVF010000034.1:166-55561 GCA_020859965.1 Clostridiales bacterium | reverse complement strand
CCTGATATGTCATAAGGGGGACCAGCTTGCTGGTGGATCCCTTATGACCCTGATATGTCATAAGGGGGACCAGCTTGCTGGTGGATCCCTTATGACCCTGATAGGTGGCATCAGGCAGCACGCTCTCAGCTTACTCTGATTACCCCTTTCACAATCTCCGCCTTATTGTCTACGCAGGAATCCAGCGCATTCTGAATGTCGTCCAGTTCAAAATAATTAGTCACTATATCTTTGATGTGAATCTTGCCGGTCGACACTGCGTCAATCGCCATCGGATAGATATTCCGATAGCGGAAAACCGTCTTGAAGGTCAGCTCCTTATCCAGAGCCATGCCGATCGGGAGCGTCATATCGCCGGACGGGCTGTAGCCTACAAACACGATCGTCGCGCCCTTTTTAGCAGCACGGATCTGCTGCTGTGCCGTAATCTGAGAGCCGGCCGTCTCGATACCCAGGTCAAAGCCCGCGCCGCCCGTAATCTCCAGAATCCGCGCGACCGTATCCTCCTTTGCGCCGTTGATCACCTCGTCCGCGCCCAGTTCCTTCGCTTTTTCCAGGCGCTTATCCATCACGTCCACGACGATCACCTTTGAAACGCCTCTGGCTTTCAACGAAAGCATGGACACCAGACCGATGCACCCGGCCCCGGTCACTACACAGGTCTGGCCCAGATGCGCGTCGCCCTGGCACGCCGCGTGCATGCCCACAGCCAACGGTTCAATCAGCGCGCCCTCCATTGTGCTCACATTTTCCGGCAGCTTAAAGCACAGCCCGGCCTCGTGAGCCACATATTCCTGGAACACACCGTCCACCGGCGGCGTCGCAAAGAAAATAACATCCTTGCACAGGTTGTATTTGCCCTGCTTGCAGAATTCGCAGTGACCGCAGGTCTTGCCCGGCTCCAAAGCTACCCGGTCCCCAACCTTCAGATTCTTCACATTTTCGCCGACCTCCACGACCGTGCCTCCGGCCTCATGGCCAAGCACAAAGGGTGTCTCTACGACAAAGTCGCCGATTCTCCCGGCTTCATAGTAGTGAAGGTCAGAACCACAAATTCCCACATACTCGATCTTTACCAGAACCTCGTCCTCCATCGGCACCGGGATCGGCCTTCTCTGAATCTCGACCTTGCGCAGGTCTGTCATAACTGCAGTTTTCATCGTCCCATTCATTGTAATTCCTCCTTTATTTATTCCCCGCCTGGCATCATGCACAAGCGGAATTTTGCTGCATGCGCGGCTCTCCACTACATATCCTGCATCGGGTTTTGATGCAGGATGTAGGCCGCGCCATCGCCATCAGGCGATTTTGCATGCGCGGCTCTCCACTCCATATCCTGCATCGGGTTTTGATGCAGGACGCAGGCCGTGCCCATCGCGCTCAGGCGCGATTTCTAATGGCGCGGCTCTCCCTCCATGTCCTGCATCGCGTTTTGATGCAGGTTCACTCTCGTTTCTGTCCGTCACACCCGATAGCTCACCGGGGCTCCCAGATAGGACTTAAGGATCCTGGTACCATCCTGTTCCAGCGTCAGCCTCTCCAGGACGATACCGGCATCTCCCGCATAAACCGTAATGCGGTTGAGCCCCTCGCGCAGACTCACCGGAACCTCTGCTACATGTTCCTGGTTCAGCACAGCCTCGCACCAGACAGCACATCCCGGGTCGCCTCCGCGGTAGCCATCCGATGTGACTGCCACCATCCGGGGAGCCTCTCCGTTCACAGAGATGCCATACCGGAGCATTCCTCCGTAAACCAGCGGGTTGGCAGGCGAGGTGTGCAGCGACAGGCGATACGCGCCTGCTTCCGGCGTCCAGATTTCATACGACAGGCTCGGCGCCAGGCCCTGCTTCCAGTCGTTCTCGTCAAAGACGGCCGTCGTCGGGAAAACCTTCATCCCAGAGCCATATTTGCCATAATCCCGCAGCATCTGAAACGCGGCGGCTGCTTCAGACACATGCTTTTCTCCGTCTGGTATCCCGCACGCATTTTTCCCTGTGCACATTTCTTCCTCCGCCATACCCGGAGTGCTGTCCACAAATTCCGCAGCATCCCAGACGCAGATACCCTCCTGGACCAGAAATGCCCCCTTTGGAATCCCGTCCAGCTCCGGATTTCGCGCTGTAATAAGCAGCGGTACACACTCTCTCCCGGCTCTGACCTGGCAGCGGAACTCGACGGTCTCATGCGCCGGAATGCGCTCTCTTAACACGCGGACTGTCACTTCTGTCTGCAAAGCTGTGCTGCCACAGGACGGCGTGATTTCAAAACACTCGCTCTCTCCCACGATTTGCCAGTCCACCGTCCCGCAGCCTCCGTTTGCCACCTGCAGTGTCACCTGATCCGTCCCGGCATTTTCAAAATCCCGGATGGTAAGCGGCACTGGAAAATACTGGTTGGTAAAAGTCTTTGTACGATCCGCACGGGAAACCACCAGCCGCGGATGATCCGGGAGGGTTAGCATATGTCTGACAGGATAGCGATAATCCTCATCATTCCAGTTCACAAAACCGATATGCTCCTCGCGCTCCATACCGCTCCACTTTCCGTCCCGGAAAGCCGCCAGCTCCTTCGCAAGAGCCCGATCACGCAAAATGCATGCCTCCAGCATCTCTCCATACTGATTTGCCACCGCTTTTCCCTGTGCGCTGTACAGATGGTTCAGCCCTGACGCGAGATGCATTTTCAGCAGATTCGCGATCCCAGCCGCCGGGAAATAGATCATACTGTAATAGCCGTCCGCGCCAAGAGACCCTTTCAGCGAAGCGTACAGCTCCTCATTTCTCTTTTCCAGAGACTCGGCACGCTGCAGCATCTGCTTCGCCTCGCCATAATGCACCGGATGATAAATAGTATCGTTCAGCGCCTCCGCCCTGCGCAGGCTGTGCAGATCAACGGACTCTTTCAATACCCACGTTATCTCAGAAACCTTCTCCTCGTCAACCAGTTTCCCAAATAAAGAGCGTATCCATTCTTCCGTATAAGCAAGCGTATTATCCAGCCCGTCCAGTCCATAGGTGTCAAAATCATATGCCAGCGAAAGAAAATATCCCAGAGGATACTCGTTGAACTTGACATCGCCGACATTCAGAATCCATACCTCGCGGATGCCGTACTCCCAGGCCTCGGTCATCTGCTCCCAGATCTTTGTAATCGGCGTGGAATTCACCCACTCATAGGAAATCGGCGAGCCGTGGTAGTCCACATGATAGTACATACCGTAGCCGCCCGGATGCGCAGGCAAACGATCACGGTCCTTTGACGGGTCAAAAGCGTATTGCGCCATCTCCTGCGGAAGGGCGCGCATGTTATTGAAATTGTCCTCGCAAAACATCAGTGTCACATCATCGAGCTCTTCAAAATCGCTCAGCCCGGATGCCTCTTCGTTTCCGAAAAAGTAGTCCTCGACCTCTTTGTAAATCGCCAGCAGCTGCGGTACCTTTTTCAGGTCAGGATTGATATGCTTCGCGATCAGCTTTCTTTGCTCGGTAATAATCTCCTTCAGCAGACGGACATTTTCTTCAATGGTGGAATCATCGCCCAGCATCTTGCTGTCGTTCTCTCCTCGCATACCGATGGTCGGAAACACATTCTGTCCCCGGACACGCGCCAGACCGTCCTCCCAGAATTTCAGCAACCCTTCCTTGTTGGTCACATAGCTCCAGTCATTTCCGTAAGGAGAATGCTCCCCTTTAAAAATAGAAAACTCAGCGCCGGAGCGCATGCAGGGCTCGTGGTGCGACATCCCGATGTAGATGCCATACTCTGTCGCCAGTTCCATCGACGCCAGTCCCGGCCCATCCAGCAAAAAGGAGGAAGACCACATCGCAGGCCACAGATAATTTCCCTTCATACGCAGCAGATACTCAAATACCTTGTCGTACATCTCGGCGGTAAATCCCTGATAATGGGAAAATGTCCAGTTTCCGAAGCAGGGCCATTCATCATTGATAAAAAATCCCCGGTAACGGACCGACGGCTCCTTTGAGATCCCGTTTTTCACATAAATTGTCTCCGTCGGCAGGATCGGGCGCTGCCGTTTTTCTCCCCAGGAGTAAACATCTCTCGGATAGGTATGCGCGAAAGAGTCCATGCCTGATGCCGTATCACGCACTTCTTTGCCGGATAAAGCGTCTCTTCCATCTGTCAGACTCTGCTCGTACCTGGAAGCAGATTTTTCTTCAAGTCCCTGCCCGGTCCCGGTAATATCTGCTTTTGCAAAGCCGTGACCCGTCCCTGAATTCTTCCTTTGTGCGGAGGTTCCGCCCTCATTCAGTTCCGAATCGGTCAGAATCACGCCTCTGGCGGCCGGCGGCGCGGCATCGCCCCAGAATCCCCAGGCAGTCACTCCCAGCAGCTCCGACAAATGGAACATGCCGTAGATCGTGCCGATCCGGTCGCTGCCCACAATCACAAGCCCCTCTTCCACATTCGGAAGAGGCTTTTCAATCAGGAAAAAGCCGTAGCTCTCCCATCTTCCCTTCAGCTTCTCAAGCTCCGGCAGTCTCTCCATCAGTGTCTCTGCCAATGCGTCATGTCCCAGCTCCGCGACGAGGATCGCCTGCGGCAGCCCAGGAACTGTATCCGGTAAAATCACCTGGCTTTTTGCCCCCGTTGTCGCTTCTACATCCGTCGCGACCTTCGCACCGATTCTGCGGATTCCCTGCGCAGCCGCCGGATCCAGGATCACGTTGATGTAGTCATTCAGTCTCAGTTTTGCCATTGATTTTCGCACAGCCTCCTTTACGTATCCATTTACCTGTTACATTCACTCACGCAGCTTTGTTGCTCGCTCGCCCTCAAAATTTCCTGAAGCAAGTGCCGCAAATTTCTTCGGGTCACATTTTTGCATATTCAAATACAATGCTCTGTTTTACGTTGTCTCCGTGCAGCGCAGCCGCTCGCAAAACGGCGTCACACAAAGTCCTTCTTCTCCATAAAGCAGCCGGCTGCCCGGCGCGTTGCTCCACGCGTAACGGACGGCAAGTATAGATTCTGCTCTTACTGCTTTGCCCGGCAATACTTCCCCGCACAGTTTCTCCCCGCGCCCGGCAGATTTCTTCACAGAAGAACCGGCATCCGCCGGAAAAACCGGCTGCAGACGGATCTCCCCGCAGTGCAGTTCTGCTTTTGCCGGAAGCCATCCGGCATCCTCGCAGTAAAGCTCAAACAATCCATCCGGAATGCGGGTTTTCTCAGCGGATTCCTTCCCGGCAGAAATATCCTGAACCAGGGTATCCGCAGCAGAGTTTTCCCGCACTGAAATGTCCGCGGCAGAAAATTCCCTGACTTGAGTATCGGCAGCAGAATTTGCTAAAACATCCTCCGCGCTTCCGGGATTTTGAATGTTCCGGAATATTACTGGACGGTCAAAACGCAGCATCAGTCCATCCGTATGCTTTTCCCATCCGTACAGCTCCGGACCGGAGCATATCACATCCTCGTGGTACACGATTTTCCGCAGTGCCAGTGCCGCCCGCCGTGCAGCTTCTTTTTTGTTGAGAGGATGCAGGTCATTGTCTTCCCCGATATCCAGATTCACAGTCACCGCCACATCAGGAAGATCGCCGGCCCGCCGCTGCGCCTCGCGGATCATCGGCCACGGCAGTTCTCCGTCTGCCGTCTCCATTGCGATATCAATGCCGCAATTCGGCAGCTGCACAATCACAAAAGGCAGGCTCTCCTGCATCCACCGTCTTCGCCAGTTGGAAATCATCGCAGGCAGCAGCTTCGCATACTCCTCTGGCCTGCCATCATTCGATTCGCCCTGATACCAGACGACGCCTTTCACCGTGTACGCCAGAGCGGGAGCCACCATTTCACGAAACAGGCCGGTTGCTCCCCGGTTCAAAAACACCTGCTCCGGCGCCGGAGCCACCTTGGCCAGTACCAGATATTCCCATTCTCCCTCCAGAGGAATGGGAGCCGAAATTTTCTCGCAGGAAAACAGCCCTTCCCTTTGTCCGACGGCAGGCTGCGCCGCAGCGGAAGCTTCGCTTCCCGGTTGGCAGTGCTTAAGAGGCCAGTTGTCATCACAGACATCCTCCCAGGCCAGCTCCACCGTTTTTCCTTTTGTCATGCGCCCGTCGCCATTTCTGCATACCAGATGGATCAGAAGCTCATTTTCCCCGGTCTGCAGCACTCCTTCCGGCACTGTATATCGTCTCGGAGGATAACGGTATCCTGTCTCGCCCACCAAAACGCCATTGATATAAGCCCGGTCTGCGTCCGCCAGAGTGCCCAGCCGCAGCAAAGCTTTTTTTCCGGCCTGATCATCCGAAACAGAAAATTTCTTCCTCAGCATCACGCTTCCGCAGAAATTCACCAGACCGGCTTCCGCAAGAGAGCCGGGAAGCCGGATCGGCTGCCAGAGAGAAGTGCCCCGCGGCGGCCAGGCCTCTCTTTCCTTTTCGCAAAGCGCCTTCTGCCATGCAGCTTCTTCTTCCGCCTTCTGTGCTGTCAGAGTACGGCAGTATTCGTCGTCTGACAACACGACCCTTTCTCTCTGATAATCCGGCCAGGCTTCCAGGGCATCCTCGCTCATCCAGGCCTGAATCGGCGTGCCGCCAAGGCTCAGATTCAAAATCCCGATGGGCACTCCCTCCCTCTGTGAAAGTTCCTTTCCGAGAAAGTAAGAAAAAGCAGATGTCTCCGCAAAGGGCAGATTCCAGTTTGCATGTGCATGTTCAGAAGCTTCCCTTTTAAAATTATATGCCTCCTGCACCTTGTACACATGTACGCGGTCACAGCCGCCATTTAAAAATTCCTCCGGATATTTCTCCCTTACCCGGCTCATCGGCAGCTCCATGTTGGACTGCCCGGCACAGACAAACACATCGCCCACCCAGACATCCGGAACCTCTGCTTTTACAAAAGGAATCCCCCGTTCCGATTGAGAAGCACTGGTATCCCCGTCAGCGGAAAGGGGCGTTTCTTGTATTTCAGCACCCTCCTCCCTGCACCAAAATACAAGAATATACGGCCCGCCGGCCTTCAGTCCTTCAAAATAAGAAGTAAATGTTCCATCGGCGTCCGCCGTCGCGGCACAGCGAGCCACTACGGTCTTCTCTTTCTGCTTCAGCAATACGATCTCCACAGACGCCCCCGGAGGCGCCCAGCCCCAGACTCTCGTTTTTTCTCCGCGCTGCAAGACGCATCCAGGTCCAAGCAGTTTGGGAATGCTGAAATCTTTCTCTGTATCCATACCTTCCTCTTCCTCCCCGAGAATTTTTTTCCATAGGAGTATATCGCACCGACTGTATTCTCTCAAGCCCCAAAACACCCTGCAAGGCTTATTTCAAACAAGCTTTGTTTGGTACTCCTTGCCCGGCTCTGTGCAAAAAAGGGGACCGACCCTGCGGTCGATCCCCCACCCATGATCCCACAGTATCGCAGAATCAATTTTACAAATCCATCGTAACTGTTCAGTGCCTTCACAGTTACAAATCCGTCAGTTATGACCTTAATTACTTGCTTGCCTGATAGTAATCATTGTACAGGTTCACAAGGCTGGACGCGTTCTGTGCTTCCACTTCTGCCACGTAGGTATCCCAGTCAGCTTCTACGTCTGCCTGGCCCATAGCGAACTTCAGTGTCCAGGTGTTGATGGTATCCTGCAGAGGTGTTGCCCACAGGTTCGCCATCTCCGCGTCATCCTCGCTCATCGCGATGGACGGGTCAATCTCACTCAGCTCTCTGTACTCTGCCATTCTGTTGTAGTAATCCTGCAGCTCGGTCGAGAAGTTGCTGGTCAGAAGCTCCAGGCTGCCGCTGTACATAAAGTTGCCGCATGCATAGCCATACTCAAGACGCATATCGGTCTGATCGTCAGAGGTCTGAGCGATAGACAGGCCGCCGCAGTAGTAATCATCTGTCAGAGAGTAAACGCCATCCTCAACGGTGTAGGTCTCACCCTCAACGCCCCACTTGGTCATGGTCAGACCAGCTTCGGAATACCACAGCCAGTCAACGAAACGCATCATCTTGATGAACTCATCCTCGCCCAGCTCGTCCAGAGCAGTCGAAGAAATGCAGACGCCGCACTCCAGGCGGGAATTCTCTGCCTGATAGTTGTTTGTGCCAACCGGGATCACGACCTCATATACGGAGAAGTTGCCCTCGCCGAGCTGAGAGGTCAGACCATCGATCTGTGATGTATAAGAAGAACGGTTTGTGGAAATGATTGCAGTCTCGCCGCGATAGAACTTGCCGTCAGCAGTATCATCTTCCTGGCTCCAGGTCTCCGGATCAAGGATGCCCTCGCTTACCAGACGCTGTACTACGCTCATGTACTCTTTGTAAGCATCGCTCGTAGCGCTGAGCACGAACTCATCGTTGTCCCAGTCAAAGTACAGACCTGCGGAATTGGATGTAATGGACCATCCGCTGTGGATGCCGTAGGTAGCCGCGATCAGATTCAGCAGGCAGCCGCCCTGGCCGTATCCGGAGGTAGCACCGCACCAGCGGTCAGACCAGATGTAATCAGACTCGCTGATCATGCCCTGCTCTACCATATAAGCCTTTACATCAACCAGAATATCTGTAAACTCATCCCAGGTCCAGTCATCCTCAAGGGTGGTCACATCATAGCCAGCTGCCTCAAAGATATCAGAACGGATCAGCAGAGAGTAGTCCTGAAGAGCAGTCTCCTTCAGACCCGGCAGACGGTAATAGCTGCCGTCCTCCTGCAGGAGTGTATCTACCTCACTCTGCAGATCATAATCCTCGATCATGCCGGAGTAGTTCGGCATATAGTCCACATAATCCGATACTGCTACGATGCCGCCGCCGGTCACATATGCGGTCTCGCTGTACATCTTCGGGATAATATACGGAGCTGTGCCGCCGGAGATGGCCAGTGTTACCTTGTCTGAATAGCTTGCATTGTTTACAACCGTGATATCCAGAGTTACATTGGTCATCTTGGTGATGGTATCAAAAATACCGCCCTCTTCGTACCAGCTGTCCTTGATCGGATACGCATCATTGTCATTGAAGAACATGGTGTAGGTCACCGGCTCATCTGACCAGAATGTGGAGCCATAGGTGTATCCCAGCTCGGAGTTGTAATAGCTGCCGTCGCCGTTGTCTGTGTCTTCGCTTGCAGAAGCGGTGAAGGATGTCGCCAGAGAGGCTACCATCGTCGCAGCAAGCAGGATGCTCATTACTCTTTTCTTCCTCATGAAAAAACCTCCTTAAAATTTGTGGTAACCACCGAGCCGTATCAGCCCGATTCCGGCCGTATCGGCGGCTACAAGTTATGTCTATCATAAGCCCGCTATCTGCAGCCGCATCCGCCTGCCGGAGGCACCGACAGAACGGAGGCGGATTTTCATCATCCGCAGACCATCATACAGGGCAAACGATCGGTTATCTTTCCATCAGCCCTTTACGCCGCCGAGCATCATGCCCTGCACGAAATACTTCTGGATGAACGGATATACGCAGATGATCGGCGCTGCCGTCAGCACCATCGCGCAGGATTTGATGTTCGCCGCAATCGCGATCGTCTCGCCTGCATCCTGTGAAGTTGAAGAACCGGCCGTGGAAATCAGGTTTCTCAGGTAATAAGCCACAGGCCATTTGCTCTGCGTATCCAGATACAGGAACGCGTTGAACCAGTCGTTCCAGTACATAACCAAGTAAAACAGTACCATGGTCGCGATGATCGGCTTGGAGAGCGGAAGCGCAATCCGGAAGAACACACCGTATTTATTCAGTCCATCCATCTCACCAGCCTCTTCGAGCTCTCTCGGAACTGTCTCAAAGAAAGAGCGCATCAGGATCACGTAATAAGTAGAGATCAAAGACGGAAGAAGGAATGCCGCTACGGTATCCTGCAGTCCCAGGTTGATCATCAGCAGGTAGTTCGGGATCATGCCGCCGCCAAAATACATCGTGAAGATAATCAGCGGAGCGATAATCTTATTGCCCCACAGCTCGGACTTGGAGAGCGGGTACGCCAGCAGAGCCGAGAAAAACAGCGCCAGCGCCGTACCGGTGACAGAGTAAACAATCGTATTGATGTAGTCCGGAATAAATACTCCGTTCGTGATTACATAAATATACGTGCTCACGCTGAAATCTACCGGAAGAAGCCCTACCTTACCGGCGACAATCGCGTCATAGGAAGAGAACGACTGCGCAATCAGGTATAAAAACGGATAAAGCATAACCACGCAAATCAGTATCATGAGAATCGTGTTGCATACAGTAAATATACGGTACCCCCGTGAAACCTTAATCGCGGTACCACTGTGTTTTTTCGCCATCGTACTTCCCCCTTCCTTAGTACAGGCCGGTGCCGGCAACCTTCTTGGACACCTTGTTAGCCACAGTCAGGAGTGTCAGGTTAATCAGGCCCTGGAACAGGCCGACTGCTGTTGCGTAGCTGTAGTTACCAGATCCGAGACCCATACGATATACATATGTAGCGATAATATCGGCAGTCTCATAAGTGGTAGGCTGATACAGAAGGAAAACCTTCTCAAACGCGCCGGAGCCGCACAGCTGCCCGATGTTCAGAATCAGCAACGTTGAAATCGTCGGGAGGATCGATGGCAGTGTCACATAAATGCACTGCTGGAACTTACTCGCTCCATCCAGCTCCGCCGCCTCGTACATATCCGGACTGATGCCGGCCATGGCCGCCAGATAGAGGATCGTATTCCATCCAAGTCCCTGCCATACACCGGTCACCACAAAGATCGTCGGGAACCACTGCGGCAGACTGATAAAGGTAATCGCCTGGCCGCCAAGGGATGTAATGAGGCTGTTAATCGGGCCGCTGATAGAGAGGATCTCACGCACCATGCCGGCTACGATAACCATGGAAATAAAGTGCGGCAGATAGGAGATCGTCTGCACGACTTTCTTAAATCTCGTATTCTTTACTTCATTCAGAAGCAGTGCGAAAACGATAGTGATCGGAAAGCTGATGATCAGATACTCAAAGTTCAAAAGCAGAGTGTTCCGAAACGCTCTCCAGAAATTAGAATCCCGGACGAACTGCCTGAAATACTTCAGTCCGCTCCATTCATCTCCAAAAATGCTGCTGCCTGCGCGGTAACGGCGGAACGCGATGATATTGCCCGCCATCGGCACATAGCGGAAAATGATGTAATACACAATCGGTATCAGCATCATCGAGTACCACTGCCAGTACTTGCGTATATGCCTGCCCAAAGTCTGTTTCGGAGGCGTATTTGCGGAAACGGCACTGCTGCTCTTTGTTTTCGTTGTCTCGGCCATTTTTCTTTCTCCCTTCTCTTAATATTACGACCAAATATGGTAACATTATTGCACAAAAACTTTTTCGTTGCTTACCAGTTTTTGCGCATTATGACGCCAGTTATTGCTTTTTTATTTTTTTCTCCGTCAACTTTTCCCAAACCGGCTTTTTTCTTCTTTTTCCAGCGAAATTCGCCACTCAGTTATTGCTATTTTTTTTGCCTTATGCTATACTTTCGGCAGTTTAAAGAAGTCCTACGCAAGGGCAGGGAAAGGGTGGGGTTCCCCCTGTCCGGCCTGCCTGTTCTTTGCAGCCGTCGGGGAATGTTTGCTTCATTTCAGGATGCAGGATTCCGCTTCCATATTTGCAAATGGAAGTCTTTTGACAGGTATATCGGATGGCACGTGCTCATTTTCCCCCGGATTTAGGCAGTATTTTTTGCGCAATTTTTGCTTATCAAACCAGAAAGACAATTGGAACTGACAGTACCTTCACTGTTACAGGTAAATTTCAGATACAGACTTCGGAAAGGAAGTGTCAACTGACATATGCTAAATTCATCGCTGACTCTGGATCCTGAGCTTCTGAAAATCGGGATGCAGGATTCTTACGGTTATCACCGGAAAATAGACAGTGACCAGGAAAAGGTGAATTATCATCCGGATACTACCCTGCGTTTTTTTATCAACAGCCAGACGGAATCCTACCCGATGCACTGGCATCAGGCCGCGGAAATGATCATGCCGCTTGAAAACACTTACACGGTGGTGGTCGGACAGGTAAAGTACGTGCTGAATCCCGGAGACATTCTGCTGATCCCAGGGGGGGCACTTCATCATCTGATCGCTCCGCCCTCCGGTCTGAGGCTGATTTATATTTTCGACATGGAAGCCCTGTCCGGTCTCAGGGGATATGCGTATTTTACAGCCTTTTTTTCTCACGAAGTGCTGATCACGGCGGACAATTGTCCTTCCATCCATGAAGAAGAGATCTCCCTGCTCTTGTACATGATCCGGGAATACTTCTGCGGCGGGCATCTGCGCGAGCTGAACTGCTACGCCGGTCTGCTGCACTTCTTTGCCAACTATGGCGAATACCGGATGCAGCAGGACGAATCTGACAGCACAGCTTTAAAACCCGCCCAGAAGCAAAACCGCCTGTACGAAAAGCTGAACACGGTTTTTGATTATATGGACCAGCATTACAGTGATGATCTCACTCTGGAAACGGTCGCTTCGGTCGCGGGATTTTCCAAATACCATTTTTCCCGGCTGTTTAAGCAGTGCTCCGGGTACAATTTCTACGACTATCTGTGTATCCTGCGCATCCGCGCCGCGGAAAACCTGCTGTTCTCCCCGGACCTGACCATCACTGAGGTCGCGCTGCAGTCCGGCTTTTCCAGCCTGTCCACCTTTAACCGGACCTTTAAAAAGAAAAAAGGCTGCACGCCGTCCGAATACCGGGCTTTGTGCAACCGGAAGATTTATGATGAGTGACCGAGAGCGTTTTTGAACAAAAGAACGTTCTCGGTCACATGCCCGCTTACAAAACGCCGCAACGGTTCTAAACTCAGCTTGCACCTGACGGTCTGGCTTCAGCTTAGAGCCGGCGGCGTTTTCACAATCCGGGGGCATCCCTTTTGTTCAGAAAGCGTGTTGTTAAACCAGTCTGCCACTCACAGCTTCTTGAGAATCTCGCGTTCCCTGTTCTGGCAGGTAAAAAGGATGACCTGGCGGCCGCTGTTTTTCAGCCAGCGCAAGGTAGCTTCGAGGCGGCGGTCGTCGTACATGGCAAAGGTTTCATCCAGAATGACCGGCAGTGTGGTTTTATCCATAAACACTTCACCAGCCGCCATGCGCAGCGCGAAATAAATCTGCTGCAGGGTACCGCCGCTGACCTGGTTTAAGCCCAGCACCCGCTCGGGCGTGTGGATCCGGACCTCTGCCGTGTCGTCCAGCACGATGCGGTTATACCTTCCCATCGTAATCTCTTCGAGAATGCCTGAGGCAATCTCGTTGATGCGTCCTCCGTTTGTCCGGAAAATACCATCCGATATCTCACAGATGCGGTCGATTGCCAATGTAAGAGCCGCTATTTCTGTGTCGGCGCCGCCGGCGCGGACATGCTGTTGGTAGAGAACCTCCAGATCATCCTGCAGGTTCTTGTATTCCTCTTCCCGTTTCTGAAGCTCCTTTATCAGCCCAGGCGGGCATTTTACCAAGTTCTCCCCGGCATCATCTGCCGGCATCTTTTCTTTGCCGTGCGGACGAAAAAGTGCATGAACCCCCAGCGCCATCACCCAGAAAATGACGGTAAACACGCCCAGAAAAATCCGCAGGGCCTCCTGTGACGCGAAAAAGATCCCGGTCATCGTCAGCGCCCCGGCAATAAAAAGCATGGCAGTAAGCGCTGCGCGCATCACCGGAGAAATGCCGGCTTCTTCCTTTTCGGAGGCTGCGAATTCTTCGGCCTGGTCCGCATTTCCCTTCTGATAACAGGCCGCCTGGGCGCGCAGCTGCTCCATTTCCGTCCGCAGAGCGTCTGCCCGGCCCTGCTTTTGAGAAATTTTTTCCTCCAGAGCAGCCTCTTCTTTCTTTTTCTGCTGTTCGCACTGCCGCTTCTTTTTGCGCAGAATCTGCAATGCCCGGGAAACATCAATCCCGCCATCCATGGAATGATCGCTGTTGACCATGCGCCGGCGCAGTTCCTCAGCAAGTGCCTCGTCAGTCTCACATCTTGCCTGCGAAATAAACACTGAGTTCACGAATGCAGCCTCACTGATCCCTCCAAGCAGGATGTCCAGATCCTCCTGCGGATGCTCTGATTCCAGAATTCTCGTCTCGCAGACGAGACTTAAGGGCTTCGCGCTCCTGTCAAAGCAGCGGTCAATCCGGTAGACTTCTCCATTTTCCACCACACGCATGCTCCCCAAGAATGCGCCCGGTGAATCCCAGGGCTGCCGGATCTGATATTCATCCATCTTCGCGGCCCGGCCGCGGGCGCGGTTCAGGCCAAAAAGCATTGCCTTTATAAATGAATGGATCGTCGTCTTCCCCGTCTCGTTCCCTCCGTAAATGATATTGATTCCGGGACGAAATGTAATATGATGATCCGAAAATTTTCCATATTTCTTTAAAATCAGTTCCTGTATCTCCATACTTCCCCTCCCCCTCGTATCTGCCGCCGCGCTCACGGCTTCTGCGCTTCGTTCCGGTCAGAGCCTCCAAATATCCGTGCAAGCTATGTCATAGGGTGTCGGCTATTCCGACGGATCTGTGCTTCGATCGGCACTTAACAATCCTGCGTGCCAGTGACACGCGTCAAGAACCGACCGTTGCTGTTTGTCAGTGGCAGACGTTTAGCAACGACCAGAGCGACAGCGGGTTCAAAAATGCAGCATATCTGCAGCGCAGCAATTTTCCCTTCTTCTCAGCAATTTTCCGGATATAGCAGCGCTTCCAGGCCGAGCATGAGTGCTTTCTGCTCCACCAGGCTCTCCGGTCCGTCCCCGAAGCTTTCTATGTAGTTGCCGATCAGGCCTCCCCGATATCTCTGCCTCAGCTCTTCTAAGTGAAATGCCGGAGCTGTGCGGTCTTCGATTTCCAGAATCCGCCCGCATTTTAAATATTCCCCGATATCCGGACGAAATCCCGGATGGCGAAGCCCGGTAAGGACGATCTGATAGGTATCCTGACTGCCCTTTTCATGTATCATGGCGGCAATCTTTTCGCGCACAGAAAATGTCGTATCCTCCTCAGTCACGGCTACCTCCTCCTTGCGATACTGCCTCCGGGCTTTCTCAACAAAGATAAGCTTCACCTTTTTGCGCTGCACTTCCCCGATCAGGTAGCCATGCGGTCCGACATCCTCGCGGTCAATTGGCTCCAGGGCTCCCGCGTACATGGCAAGATTCCGGATAAATACCTGGGGTTTGTGGATATGCCCGAGCGCTATGTAGTCAAATCCCGCCGCAGAAAGCTTCTCACGGCTGATCGGAATATGCCGCGCATCGCCTCCATGCGCAAGGAGAATCTTAAAATAATCGTTTTTTTCCACTACAATATTGTCATAAAGCGGCATTGGAAGCTCCTGCTCATAGTAACTGAATCCATAAATCTCCGTTTTCAGATCCGGAAGCCGCACACGCTCGCATTCCTTCGCAAACATGCAAACCACGTTCTCATTCCATGGATAATCGCGGTACGGTGATCCGGGCGTCAGGCAGTCATGATTGCCTGCCATCAGTACCACGACCGTATTATCCAGAGTAGAAAACAGATAATTAACTTCCTTCAGTTCCCGTGGTTCCGGCTGACGATGAAACAGATCTCCCGCGATCAGCAGTAAATCCACTTTCTTTTCCTTCGCGTCGGCAATACACTGGCGAAAGGTTTCCCACAGCTCCCGCCCCCGATCCTTTGACCAGACATAACCGTGATCCGGCGCCGCTCCCAGATGCACATCCGCAAGATGCATAAAACGCATACGATACTCCCCCTTGATCTTTTTACAAATGCACGCACAGCTAAAACATTGGTGCATGAAATTTCTTTAAATTTTTTTATAGTATACCATAGTTTTTTACCTGAGCTATGTTATAATTCCTGTAACTTTTTTACAATCATATCACAGGAGGAAAAAAGAAATGAGCAAAATGGTAGACGAATTCAAAGCCTTCATTATGCGCGGCAATGTCATCGACATGGCCGTCGGCGTAATCATAGGCGCGGCATTCAGCAACATTGTCAATTCCCTGGTCAATGACATCGTGATGCCGTTGGTCACCCTGGTAACCGGGCGTATCAATTTCACTGATCTGATGATTCCACTCGATGGAAACAGCTATTCCACACTGGCTGCCGCTCAGGAAGCAGGTGCCTCCGTCATCGCTTATGGCAATTTCATCCAGATGATCGTAGAGTTTTACTGACCGCGCTGGTGATCTTCTTCGTAATCAAAGGCATCAACAAGCTCCACAAGCCTGCTCCCGAGCCCGAAGTCACGACCAAGATCTGTCCGTACTGCAAATCAGAAGTACATAAAGATGCTACCAAATGCCCGAACTGTACATCGGCACTGTAAGCTGCTGATGCCGGCTCAGGTTTTATACGTTCCATTTTAAAAATACTGATTGATGGACTCTGATCGAAAGACACTGATTGAAAGACTCTCAAGTAAAGATCCCGATTTTTACAAACTCGCCCGGCAAAGCGTCATCAAAGACGTACCGCCGGGCGTTTTTCTTTTCCAAATGTGAAGAACTTTAACAGCACATGATCGGAACTCCCATGCGCATACCGCCGCCTCCTCCGCAGCAGCAGCTGCAGACCAGCCAGGCCATGCACAGTCTCGTACAATAATTGCCGGCGTGAGACATCGGACTCCCATACTCCTCGCCCATCGACTGATACCAGCGTCCGCCGCCCTCCATCTCAGAGAGAAGCTGCCGGTACTGCAGATTGTTTGGCTCCATCTGCACGGCCTTCTGCGCGTGGTCAAGAGCCAGAACATTATTGCCGCGGCCGGAATTTGCCAGAGCGCTCAGGTAATACCAGCGGGCAGTGCGGTTGGAAATCCCATTCAGGACATTGATCGCCTCATCGTAATGATTGCTGCGGATGTAATTTTCCGCCGCTCTCAGATGCGGATCTTCATTCGCTGAGGAAGAAGAACCAGAACTGCCGGATGAGCCGCCGTTATAATTGCCGTAACCGCCGAACCCTCCAAATCCGCCAAATCCGCCATAGCCTCCTCTGCCATAGCTGCCGGACGAAGAGGAGGACGACGAAGAGGACGATGACCTGCCGCCGCTCTGCTTCGCCTCATAGCTGCCCTCACCATGCTCTTTATCATACATAATCTGCTGATAGGCCTGCTGCACTTCCTTGAATTTCTCCTCGGCCTGTGCTTTATTCGGGTTGTTAATATTCGCGTCCGGATGATATTGCCGGCTCAGTCTCCGATAAGCTTTTTTAATTTCTTCTTCGGAAGCCCCCCTCGATACACCCAAAATCTCATATGGATCTTTCATATTCTCCTCCAACGCCGTATTTCTCTTTCGAAACCGCCGTATATCCTGTCATGAATCATGGCCGCCGCCCTTTTGCCTCCCGGCTTTCTCCTGCAGTGCCGAGTACTTGCACCAGACACCGGAATACAGGATATTGCGGATAATCGGCACGTATTCCAGAACCGGCAGACGCTCAAACGCGCGCGAAGCCTCCGTCATCATGCCGGTCAGGACTTTCTGAATTTCTGTCTTCGCAGGCTCCTGCCAGATGGCCTCCGTCAGATTCGTACCCGAATCCGGAGCCGTATTGCCGGAGGCGGCACTGCCGGATTCACCATTTCCAGAAATATCCCCGGATGTCAAAAGGACCGAAAACAGATTATAATTCCCTTTTTTATAGTCTTTACCGATGTCTTCCAGGGCATCCATCAGATAAATAAATTTTCCCAGATAAAAGCCAATCTGCCTCAGATCGTCCTGCCAGATATCTTCTTTCCAGACAAACAGCTCCGCCAGAAAATTTCCCGTCAGTCCCGCCACATAGTCCAGATCCGCAGCGCGGTCAGACACGCAGCCGACTCCCTTTTGCTGATCACTCCACGCTTTTTCCACCTCGTGCAGCAGATGAATATTCTCCTCAACTGCCTTTGACTGCCTCGGATAACTGTCCGCAATTTTTTTATAGGAAGATTTCAGCAATGCCGAAAGGGTCTTCCCGGACAATTTATGCTCATCCTCCCAGTCATCCCTAGCCTTCTGATAAGCCAGCAGTACGCACATATCCGCCGCATAGCTGACTGCGTCATTCTGAGCCATCGCGTGCCTGTGTACCGGATGAGGCAGACATCGTTTCTCTTCAAACAGGGTCTCCGGCTCATAAAGGCCGGTCAGCAGGATTGCGAGAAAGGTCGTGTCGTAGTTCAACACCATCTGCGCCCTCCTGCCGTAGCGATGGTGCAGCTCCTGGCATAACCCGCAGTAGAAGCTGCGGTAGGTCGTGTACTCTCTCAGCTTCAGCTCCTGCTCATTAATATAAATATAACCAAACATCCTTTTTTAGCTTCTCTTCTGAAATTCCTTGCGGCATTTCGGGCAGGTGATGCAGATTTTCCCTTTTCCACGCGGAATGCGGATCTTCTGTCCGCAGGAAGGACACTTATAAATATGGTAATCCTTCGACTGCTTTGCACGCCGTTCTGCTTTGCCAAAGCGCCCCCGAATGCTCTGGACAAAATTCATATATTTTTCATTCTCCGCGCTGCGCTGCACATAATTTCTCGAAAACATCCGGAAATAGCTCCAGACCAGCAGGGCAAGCGCCAGAATATAAACAATCGGCTGGCTCGTAAAAATATTAATGATCAGCAGTACCAGGCAGACAGCCAGTGAAAATTTAGACAGATCGTCTGTGCCATACCTTCCGGACATAAAGTTTGAGAAAAAATCCGATAGTTTCCTTTTCATAAAATAATGCGCCTCTCATTTCTTTGTAATCATATACTGTGATTCGGGCAGCAAAAAGTCTGGCAGTGAAATACAGTGGTTCTATTTCCGACCTTTTGTCCCTTGTACCATAATATTGTAGAAACTTTACGCCTAATTCCAGGGAATGTCAACGGATAGCCTTTTAATTTCACAGAAATTTTATACATCATCTGAGGCACTTATGAGCCGCGAACGGTCAGAAATTCCGGCATCAGTTCTGTGGCTGCTCCGAATCAGGAGCCTCCGAAAAATACATACGTGCGGCAAAAACTCCGCCTTCCAGGGAAAGCTCAAAACGGCCGTCCAGCAGCTCCGTCAGGTTCTGCGCGATGGAAAGTCCCAGTCCGCTGCCTTCCGTGCTGCGGCTTAAATCCCCCCGGACAAAACGCCCGGTCAGCTCGTCCACCTCCACGTTAATTGGATCGCGGGATACATTCTGGATCTCAATCATAATTTCCTGCTCCATCACGAAAGATCCCCGGACGGACGCAGCTCTTCCGGAGCGGTTCCAGTCATGAACACTCGCTGCTTTGCTCCGGAATAAATCCTGCCGAGAGCCATCTGCTGCACTTCCGGAGTGTTCCGGTCCAGGATCATCTGCTGCGCCTTCCCGCTTTAAAATCACCTTCACCTCGGTATCTTCTTTCGCGTATTTACAGACATTTCCCAGCAGATTTTCCAGGATACGCCAGAGCTGCCGTCCGTCCGTCATGATAAAGAGCGGCTTTTTTTCCAGCTGCCACGCAATCGTCAGGCCATGTTCTTCCAGGCGTTCCTCAAACTCCCCGCAGGCCTGCATCAGCATACTCTGCACCTGCAGCCGTACGATCTCCAGCTCAATATTGCCGGAGCTGATTTTACTTGCTTCCACCAGATCCTCCGTCAGCTGTTTCAGCCGCTGGGACTTCTGGTCAAGCACCTCAATATAACCCCGCGCCCGCTCTGTCAGGAGCGTTTCCTTTTTCAGCAGATCGACATAATTCACAATCGAGGTAAGCGGAGTCTTCAGATCGTGCGAAACATTTGTAATCAGTTCCGCTTTCAGCCTTTCATTTTTCACAATGGCTTCCAGCGCGCCGCAGAGACTCTCTCCCATCTCATTGACCGCTTCCGCCATTTTCCGGGAATCTCCCTGCAAAGCCTCGCTGTCAATCCGGTATTTCAAATCGCCCTGGGATATCTGGTGAATGCCCTCATAAATGCTCTGTTTTCCTGCCATATCACGCATCAGATACAACAGCACGGCGATGTCCAGCAAAACCACCAGCACCAGTCCGCTGCGTCCGAACAGCAGCAGGAACACAAAATTCAGGACAAAAAAGCCAATATAAAACACAATCAGCTGACCGGACGCGGCCCGCGAAGAATTCACCTGCCTCCAGGTCACGAGCAGCGTACGCGTGACGGAATTGGACCAGAGTGTCTTTGCCCGGAAGCGCCGGATAAATGCCAGTACTGCCGACAAAAACACCAGATAAGCGATGGCCGCCACAAAGGCTGCTTTCAGCTTTTCTTCCCCTGGCAGTACCTGAACCACGCGCTGCCATTCGGCCACGATCAACATAAAGATAATCAGAGCAATCAGATAAATTCCCGCAGCCAGCTCGGTCGGAATGGAATCAATCCGCAAAAGCCGAGGTCCGGTGTCTCCCTCTTTTCTGCCCGCCGCCAGACCTGAACATGCAAAGCAAAACAATAAAATCACAAGACAAAAGCCGGCGCCGGCACACGCTCTCCAGACAATAGTTTCCCGCTGCGCGTAATAGTCAGACCAGGTCTGCAGCTCATCACTCACCGGATAGGAGGTGTCCACTGCCAGATAAACCTTTTCATTTGTACCGACAAAACGCTCCTGCAAAAACCATTCTGACGCCTCGGTATTCAACACCCTTTCCGGATTTGTTACCATGATGTTAAAGCTGCGCTCACCTTCATAAAGACTGGTAAACGCTTCTTCTTTTTCCGCCATAGCAACTGCCTCTTCATAAGAATCCGCGCCGATATTTGTATAAACCTCACCGTTAGACGTGTTCTCTATATAATAAAGCAGGTTGGACGGTGCCTCTGCCGACCAGCTCTCATCCTGTGCGGTGGTGTATTCCACATAGTGCGCGTAGATATCCGCGCAGGCTTCATCCAGCAGAGTATACATCTCCTCGACATACCCAGCCGGATCTGAATACCAGCGCGAACATTCCGCAAGCGTAATCCCGGTCACCGGCGTGATGGTCTCCAGCGTATCGGACTGCTCGTCAAGGATCTCTCCCGCATCCCGCGTGTCATCATCTGCCGCAGCGGCAATCGCGTCATGAAGCGCCTGCCATCCTCCATTTTCATAAAAATCCAGCAGATTTCCCAAAAGGTAGGTGGTATTCATGTCCTGGACCGCATTGCCCACTGTGTCATAGGACTGGATATCGATCTGTTTTTCCAGATCCAATTCTCCGTCCGTCTCGAGAAGACGCGCGTTATCCTGACCTTTTATTTTATTAGAAAGCACAGAATCCACCTGGCGGAAAAACAGATCCGACTGTTCATAGCTTCTGGAAAACTCACTCAGGCTGAACGAATCCTCCATCCAGAAGCTGATGGTCGCCAGGCAGTAAAAAAGGAAGCCAGCCGCGGCTGCCCCGAGAAGAATCAGAAGCACCCGGACCGGCTTTTTGTAAATCAGTTTTTTCACTGGATATTCTCCACTTTGTAGCCAATCCCCCAGATCACCTTGAGGTACTTCGGGTTCTTCGGATCAATCTCAATCTTCTCCCGAATATGACGGATGTGCACAGTAACTGTATTGTCCGCGCCAAACGCTTCTTCCTTCCAGATCTCTTCGTAGATCTGATCAATGGAAAAGACCTTGCCCTTGTTTTTCACCAGAAACAGCAAAATGTTGTACTCAATCCTGGTCAGCTTCACCATCTCGCCGTCCACCGTGACTTCCTTGCGGTCATCGTTAATCACCAGAGTGCCGGTGGAATAAACATGCTCGGAAGCCACCGCCTCAGAGGCAGCCCCGAAATTCGTATAGCGCCGGATCTGTGACTTTACCCGTGCGATCAGCTCCAGAGGGTTAAACGGCTTCGCGATGTAGTCGTCTGCCCCCAGATTCAGTCCGAGGACCTTGTCCGTATCCTGCGTTTTGGCTGAGAGGATGATAATCGGGATGCTGTACTCCTCGCGAATCTTCATGATCGCATGGATACCATCCATCTTCGGCATCATCAGGTCGAGGAGCAGCAGGTGAATCTCCTGCTGTCTCAGAATGGCAAGCGCCTGCTCGCCGTCATAGGCCTTAATCACGCGGAATCCTTCCTGGGTCAGATAAATCTCAATCGCGTCCACGATCTCTTTCTCGTCGTCACATACCAGAATGTTGTACATAACCGCCCTCTCTTCCTCAATTTCTGTACCCGCCCGAAAAATTCCGATACCGTCCGGGAACAGAACAGTTAGTTTTATGTTAGCAGAAAGCTGTTAAAAGAATGCCAATAAAATATTAAGGTTTTTCTAAAGTTTAGCGGGGCAGCAATTTTTAAGTCTGCCGCGCATAAGCTGTTTACAGACGCTTTCTTCTGTCTGGCCGTTTACCGGGCCTGGATGACATGCATCATATTCGTCATCGCGCCCTTGCCTTTTACAACATTGGTCGCCGGATCTCCCGCCGTAAGTGCGACCATGTCCCCGGGCTTCACATATCCATCTCTCTTTACAATATACATTGCATGGGAAATGATATGCTCAGTCGTATCCTCCGCATAGCCCTGCAGAGGCGTCACGCCCCAGTAAATCTGCATTTTCCGCAGCGCCCAGTCGTTCGGCGAGATCGCATAGATCGGAATCGGCGCACGGAAATTGGACATCAGCCGGGCCGTCTGACCGGACATCGTCGGTATCACGATGCAGTCCGCCTGAACATTGACTGCCGTCTGGATCGCGGCCAGTCCGACCGCACTCGATACATTGGCGTCTCCACGTAGTCCATGGAACTCTTTGCTGCGGAACTCATCCTGATTATACCCTTCGGTTGTCTCCGCGATCTGGCTCATCATTTTCAGTGCTTCCAGCGGATATTTACCTGCCGCAGTCTCTCCGGAAAGCATGATTGCATCCGCGCCCTCACGGATTGCGTTTGCCACGTCCGTCACCTCCGCACGGGTCGGGCGCGGGTTGCGGATCATCGAATCCAGCATCTGTGTCGCAATAATGACTGGCTTGTATTTTCTATTGCATTTCTCCACAATCGTCCGCTGCACATGCGGCACCTCATAAGCGGGAATTTCCACGCCCATATCGCCGCGGGCCACCATGATGCCGTCCGAAGCCTGGATGATTTTATCGATATTCTGAATACCCTCGGCGTTCTCGATCTTCGCGATCACGCTGACATGCTCCGCGCCGTGCTCTTTCAAAATCGACTTAATTTCTTTGATTGCTTCCGCATCGCGCACAAAGGAGGCTGCGATGAAATCAATTCCTTCTTCTATGCCGAACAGGATGTCTTCACGATCCTTCTCGGTAATACCCGGGAGATTGACCTTTACATTCGGAACATTCACGCCCTTTCTCTGGCCGAGGCTGCCGCCATTTTCAATGGTACAGACAATCTCCGTCCCCTGGATTTCCTTCACTTTAAGACCGATCAGGCCATCGTCAATCAGGATCCGGTCGCCCGGCTTTACATCCTGCGGCAGCTGCAGATAAGTCTGACTGACTCTCGTCTCATCTCCCTCAATCACCTCGGAAGTCAGCGTAAACTCCTCCCCGGCGCAAAGCGTCACCGGACCGCCGTTTTTCAGCAGACCAGTGCGGATCTCCGGACCCTTGGTATCCAAAAGAATCGCAATGGGCTTTTTGATCTCCGCGCGCACACTTTTGAGGCGGTCAAACCGCACCTTCTGCTCCTCGTGGGTACCATGAGAAAAATTGAACCGCGCGATATCCATGCCGCTAAGCGCCAGTTCTTTTAAAATCTCCCGGTCGTCTGACGCCGGTCCCATGGTACAGATAATTTTTGTCTTTTTCATGTTCTCCTCCTCCGATAAATCCTATCTCGCGTCAATCTGGTCTCCCGCCACCCGCAGCAGATCTTCGATCTCCGCCAGCGGCATCTCCAGATACGCGGACACCTCTTCTGCGGACACCTTGTGACCAAGGTCGCGCTCCAGATTGTGCACCGCCTCATTCAGATGGTTGATCCTGCTAAGCAGTCCGTCATCCATCTTTTGTCCGTCCTGACTGCTTTTTACGGCATCCTCCATCGCCTTGCGCGCCATGTTAATCATCCAGGCACGGCAGGCCGCCGCACTGTCAAACTCCCCCAGTGAATCCACAGCCAGCAGCAGTCCGAGATTTCCTTCCTGAATCAGATCCTCTCCAGGCATCGTTTCTTCGCCGTATTCTTCCGCCATCGAACAGATCAGCGGCAGGTAAATCCCGATCAGGCGTTCTCTCGCCTCGCCGTCTCCAGCTCTCGCGCGGTCGATCAGACGCATCTCTTCCGCGTCGTCCACAGGGGCAAGCTTTTCCAGTTCTTCCAGATAAAAGGACAGGCTCTGTCGGCCGTCAGGCCCCGTTTCGTCATCAGTCTGGATGGAAATTTCCGAATCATCCGGCTGACCGTCGGCACCCATTGCTCCATCTGGTTGACCAGAACCCTCTGCAGCGCCCATCACGCCATGTGGCTGACCGGAATTCTCTGCGCCGTTTGTCCCATCCGGCTGATCGGAGTGCTCTGCAGCACCCATCGTTCCACCTGACCCAGTCAGGCGTATGCCATCTCCCGCCTTTGACAGTTCCTCCCTGGATTCTACCACACGGATATTCTGTCCTTCAAGGTACTCATAAATTAATTGAAAATGCTCCTCTTCCAGCGGCATGCTTTTCAGAACCTCACGAATCTCCTCATGAGTCAGGATGCCGTCTCTTTCGTCCGCTGCCGTCTTCAGCTCTGTCAGCATTTCGCGAAAAATGATTCTGTTATCCATTGTTTCTCAACTCCTCCAGTGCCCGCAAAAGTACGGCGTCTGTTTCTGTGTCATCCGCAATTTCTTCATCAACGTCCCCTATATCGCCATCATCACTCAAAGGCGATGCGTCCTCATCTGCAGAATCGCCGTCACTCTCCACAAATACATCATCGTTTTCTGCAGAGTCATCATCACTCTCCGCAGGTTCATCTTCCGCAGCCTTGTTTTCCTTATCATCTTCATCCACAATGATATCCGGCGTGATCCCGTTTCCGTCAATTTCCTGACCGTTCGGCGTATAATAATTTTCCACTGTCATCTTAAACGCGGAGCCGTCTGAGAGCGAATAGGTCTTCTGTACGACGCCCTTTCCGTAGGTCTGTGTGCCGATGACCGGTCCAATCCCATAATCCTGGATCGCGCCCGCGAAAATCTCCGAAGCGCTCGCGCTGCCTCCATTTACCAGCACCGCCACCTGGCAGGTCACACTCTGCTCATCATCTGCCGTGTATTCCTCCCGGTTCCCATTTTTATCTTCCGTATAGACCATGAGGGCGTCTTCCGGCAAAATCTCATCCAGAATATCGCAGACCGCCGAGAGCAGACCGCCCGGATTGTCACGCAGATCCACGATCAGATTCTCCATGCCCTGGCTGTTCAGATCCGCCACAGCGTCCCGGAACTGTTCCACCGCGCTCGCGGTAAACTCCGTCAGCTTCAGATAAGCGATCCCATCCTCTAACATCTCATAGGTCACATAAGTCGGTATCACATCCGCGCAGGTAATCGTCAGCTCCAGCTCCGTCTCCTCGGAAGGCCGGTACACGATCATCGTAAAAGTCTCCTTCGACTTAATCAGTGTCACCAGTTCATTCAAAGTCATCTCAGAGGCTGCCTCGCCGTCCACCGCCCGCACCAGATCATCCGGCTGCAGGCCGCCTTCTTCTGCCGGGCCGCCTTCGTATACTTCGCCGACATAAAACTCACCGGTCTCCGTATCTGTGCCGATCGTCGCGCCGATCCCATAGTACTCGCCATTCGTTGAATCCATCACGGACGACAGTTCTTCGGCCGTATAATAATTTGCATATGCGTCATCCAGCCCTGCAGCGATTCCTTTAAACAGGTACGACTCCAGATACTCACCGTCCACCTCATTCAGATAATATGCCTCGATCAGCTCCTGCACCTCGGAGAGCTTCGAAATGGTGCTGCTTTGCGTCAGCACCTCCGCTCCCGGGTTGCCCTTCCCAGTCAGCTTTCGGATCACGCCCGGCGCGTACGCCGCCGCAACCACTACCGCAATTCCCAGCACAAAGCCGAGCATCATGCCGTTGAGGAAACGTCTGCCGGCGCGCTTTTCGAGAGCGGCGATGAGCTGCTGATCCTCGGCGGTTTCATACTCCTGCTCCATAGCCGGATAAGAATCCCGATCCGGCCCGGAGTCACTGAAGGTTTCTGTTTCTACTCCTTCAGAATCCGGCAGTTCCTTTACCAGGTCAGAACTGTCTTTTTCACCATCTGTCCTATCGTTCTCTCTGCTCAGACCGCCCGGTAAATCTTCTTCCTTCTCCCTGTTCTCCTCCTCTGGACAATAACCCATAATACAATTCCCCTTTAACGCCTTTTTCTTTTGATAAGATAACACAATTGCCATATTCTTGCAAGCCGTGCAAAAAGTCCCGCTCGAATGCCCCCAAATATGCGTTACTCATTCTCTCTGCGCTCCGCAGCGGAGTGCACAGCGTGGGTATGACATGCAGCCAAAATACTCTACTCGCCCGCAAATAAATTCTCCAAAGTCAGCAGCCTTGTTCCTTCCCTGGCTGCCCTCTCCTGTACAGGAAGCGTATACCCACTTTTGCTGATAAACAGAAAATGTTTTTTCATGCTCTCCGGGAACGCCTTTGCCGCCGTCAGCAAATCCTCATATTCTTCCATAGGCATGGGACGGCTGGTAAACTTGCATTCGCAGAAAATTCCCTCCGTCTTTTTCTTATTCAGAGCCAGAATATCCACATCATCCTGCGCTCTGATGGCAGGATTATTTCCCCACCATTTCCCGATAAAAGCCGGGACAAAAGGAAGCTTCCTTTCTCTGGCCTGACGGAGCAGATACTGCCTGCAGATCTCCTCAAACGCCAATCCCATAAAATCCGGAAGTTCTTCCATAATTTCAGCCGCTGCGTCAGCCGTTCCCAGCAACTCATAATAACTCTTATTTGAAAAAATATAGTGATACCAGAATCGATAAAACGGATCCGCCAAAGCATAAATTGTTTTTTTGCTCCCTTCCGGCTCTCCGCACGGCACCCGTTTTTCTAAAAGCCGGATTGCGAGCAGTGTAGAAATATATTTACTGCACTTGCTCTTGTCCTCATGAATCGCGTCCGCAATCTCAGTCACCTTATTACACCCTCCGGCGACTACTTCCAGAATACTGTTGTATACTCCCGGTTCGCGCAGCTCCATCCGCAGCAGCATCATCGGCTCATCATATAAAAACGCGCCGTTTCGCACGACCTCCCTTTCCAGATTTTCCTGTATGGAACATTCCGGCGAAAACGCGTTCAGATATCGCGGAATTCCTCCCAGTATGCCATAAGCGATCAGCTGCTCCTCATGCGAGTATTTCGGAAAAAAGAGGGCTGCATCCAGGTAATCAAAAGGCAGAACCTCCAGCGCAGCCGTCGTCCTTCCATAAAGAGGGCTTTCGTATCCCATGGTTTCATTTACCATAAAGCTTACGCTGGAGCCGCATAGAATAAGCAGCAAATTCAAATCCTTCCAGTGATGATCAATCTCGTGCTGGAGCATACTTTTAATAGAAGGATTCGGCCCGGCCATAAATGGAAATTCATCAACCACCAGAATCGTTTTTCTCCCGGACGCCCTTCTGGAAATGTAGGAAAAAGCGTCTTCCCATGACCGAAAAGGAGAAAGAATCTGTCCGTCGAAATATCTCTGAATGGCCCTGGAAAAGTCCTGCAGATTCAGACTGTCATTTTTTTCCTGCGCGGAATAAAAAAGGACCTCATGCCTGGCGGCAAATTCCTGAAGGATCGTCGTTTTCCCTACCCGGCGTCTCCCATACATTACCAGAAATTCAAAATGGTCACTCTCATAGAGCCGCTCCAGCTGTTCTAATTCGTTTTCTCTGCCGATCATATCTATATCCCTCCGCAAAGCAAGATTACTCGTAACCGGGAAGCCACTGAACAGTTACGAATCATTCTGTCATTTCCTGTAATACTTGCTGTGATCTTCCCGTCGGTCTCTCTGTAAAATTGTATACTTACGAGTAATATACTCCAGAGTTACCAAATTTGCAAATGCTATTTCAAAAAAATCGGATAGGGGACTAAAATATCCCATATCCGATTCTTTTGTTCTTCATTTCTTGTTCATAACTGTTCAATACGTTCACAGTTACTCTTATTCTTTTATTCGCTAATATCTATTGCTTCACACTCAGTCTCACCAGCGCCCGTTGCAGCTTCGCAGTAGCGTTGGCATATTCCTGATCGGTCAGACCCTGCCTTGCGAGACGCTCCTCGGCACGTTTTTTCGCGGCCTCGGCGCGGTTCTTGTCGATGTCTTCCTTCCACTCCCAGGTGGTAGCGAGGACACGGCAGGTACCATTCATGACGGAGAGCATCCCGCCGATGCAGGCAGCATACCGCGTGGTACCGTCCTCTAATACGACGTGCGCTTCGCCCATGCCGATCGCCGTACAGTAGTTGCAGTGACCCGCGAGGATCGCCAGGTCACCGGTGATCGTCCTGCACACGATGCGCTCGGCATTACCCTCAAAGAGCAGGCCGTCCGGCGTTCCGATTCTTAAGGGAAAACTACTCATAAGACGTCTGTCTCCTTTCCTTCACATACTGTGCCGCTGTTTATCCAGTACAATTCCCGCGTTCCGCAAAAGTCATATACGGACACGGCCATATTCCACACTTCGCTATAATATCCTGGATTGGCGGCCCGGATACAGTATCCTACAGGTTTTTCG
Source organism: Clostridiales bacterium (assembly GCA_020859965.1). Classification (GTDB taxonomy): domain Bacteria; phylum Bacillota; class Clostridia; order Lachnospirales; family Lachnospiraceae; genus Choladousia. Next base: position 26,855 of record JAJBVF010000034.1, on the reverse strand, counting down.
CCTTCTCAAATACGTCGTCGATGGTGCCCGCGAAAAGGAAGCAGCTCTCTGGGATCTCGTCGCACTCGCCGTTCAGGATCATGCGGAATCCGCGCAGGGTCTCTTTGAGCGGTACATACTGGCCGGGCAGGCCGGTGAACTGCTCCGCCACAGAGAAGCTCTGGGAGAGGAAACGCTGTACCTTACGGGCACGGTTGACCGTCATCTTATCTTCCTCGGACAGCTCGTCCATACCCATGATAGCGATGATGTCCTGAAGCTCTTTGTAGCGCTGCAGCACCATCTGCACATTCTTCGCGATCTCGTAATGCTCGGTGCCTACAACCTCCGGGGAGAGGATCCGGCTCGTGGAATCCAGCGGATCCACCGCCGGGTAAATGCCCTGGCTGGCGATATCACGGGAAAGCACGGTGGTCGCGTCCAGATGGGTGAAGGTCGTCGCCGGAGCCGGGTCAGTCAGGTCATCCGCAGGTACATAGACTGCCTGCACGGAAGTGATGGACCCCTTTCTCGTCGATGTGATGCGCTCCTGCAGCTCGCCCATCTCGGTCGCCAGCGTCGGCTGGTAGCCTACTGCGGACGGCATACGGCCAAGCAGTGCAGATACCTCTGAGCCTGCCTGGGTAAAACGGAAAATATTGTCAATGAAAAGCAGCACGTCCTGGTTCTTGACATCACGGAAATATTCCGCGATGGTCAGGCCGGAAAGGCCGACACGCATACGTGCTCCGGGCGGCTCATTCATCTGCCCGTAGACCAGGGCTGTCTTGTTGATAACGCCGCTCTCTTTCATTTCATTATAAAGATCGTTGCCCTCACGGGTACGCTCGCCGACACCGGTAAATACAGACAATCCGCCGTGAGCCGTCGCCACATTGTGGATCAGCTCCATGATCAGGACGGTCTTGCCCACGCCAGCGCCGCCGAACAGACCGATCTTACCGCCTTTTGCGTACGGGCAGATCAGGTCGACGACCTTGATCCCTGTTTCAAGAATCTCCGTCGCCGGGGTCTGCTCCTCATAAGAGGGAGCCGGACGATGGATCGACCAGCGCTCCTTCGTCTCGACCGGCGGCTGCTCATCCACCGGCTCGCCCAGCAGATTCAGTACACGGCCCAGGCATTCTTCACCTACCGGCACGGAGATCGGTGCGCCGGTATCCAGCGCCTTCGTCCCGCGCACCAGGCCGTCCGTCGAGCTCATTGCGATGCAGCGCACAGTATTGTCTCCGGTCTCCTGCGCTACCTCAGCAATCAGCTTTTTGCCATTATTATCAATCTCAATCGCGTTCAGCAGTGCAGGCAGCTCGCCCTGTGCAAACCGGATATCCAGAACCGGACCGATTACCTGCACCACCTCGCCAATATGCTTGTCACTCATTTTATTCCTCCTGAAACATGTCATCAGCCCGCCAGGACTGATGACGCAGGCCGCGCCCATTGCCGTCAGGCAATCTCCATTGCGCGGCTCTCCTTAGAGCCTGTCTGCGATCCGATGAGCAGCTCACAGACACAGGCCGCTCTATTACCGCCAGGCCATTCTCATTGCGCGAATCCCACATCTGTACAAATCCGTGAAGCAAAGCACGGGCACAGACTGTGCAATTGGATTTACGCTCTAGCTGTCATCCGACGCCCTCCGCGCCCGCGACAATCTCGGTAATCTCCGTTGTGATGCTGCTCTGACGCGCACGGTTGTAGCTCAGATTCAGCTTCTCGATCATTTCTTCCGCGTTGCTCGTCGCCGCTTCCATCGCGTTCCGCCGCGCCGCCAGCTCACTGGCGAGCGCATCACAGACTCCTCCGTAGATAAATCCGCCCAGATACTCCGGAACAATCGCGTCAAAAACCTCTGAGCTGTCCGGCTCATATAAAATCAAATCACGGACAGATTTCTTTCGCTCTCCGACAGAATCCATCCCCTGGCTGGCTCCATCCTTTGGCTCTGCGTCCGCGCCGGTTTCCATCGGTCTTTCCAGATCCGTAAGCGGGAGCATCGGATAAATCTCAGGACGCTGCGACAGCATGGACACAAACTCCGTATAGCAAAGCTCTATATGTCCGAACCGGCCTTCCCGGTACTGCCGGCACAAAAGCCGGGCAATCTCAAAACAGTCCGCCACGGAAATATCTGCAACTGTCACGAAATCCTCTGTCAGAATTTCCACGTGCCTGCGCTGAAAATATTCTACCGCCTTTTTTCCGATCGGAAGCACCACATAATTGCTCTCAGGAGCGGTCGTCTCTGTACTGTCTGCCGACTGTGCAGCTGCTTCCAGCTTCTTAAAAATATTGGAATTGTATCCGCCCGCAAGTCCTCTGTCTCCCGCAATCACGACATAACAGCACCTCTCATTGGCAGAAGGCTTCGCGTACACGGAAGAAAAATCCGTATTTCCCTCCGCAATATCGACGAGCGTCTGATGAAGCTCCCGAAAATAAGGACGGCACTGATCGGAACGTTCCTTTGCCCTGCGCAGCTTGGAGGATGCCACAAGCTCCATTGCTTTGGTAATCTGCATCGTGCTTTCAACACTTTTGATCCGCAGCTTTACCGCTTTCATGTTTGCAGCCATTCTTTTCCTCCCTCTCTATCTGTTATTTCCCTGGTTTTGTGGCAAGGAACTGATCCGTATAATCCTGCAGTGCCTGCTTCAGGTTTTCTTCCATATCCGGCTCCATCTTGCCCGTCTCACGAATCGCCTGCATGGCTGCAGCTCCCTGCGCGTTTCCATCCAGGAACGGATACAGACCGGCCTCATATGCGCGGACATCTCCGGTCTCGACCTTCGTCAGGTATCCTTTTGTCACTGCGTAAATGATCGCCACCTGCTTTTCTACAGGAATCGGAGAATTCTGGTTTTGTTTGAGGATCTCCACAATACGCGCGCCCTGATCCAGACGGGACTTGGTATCTGCGTCCAGGTCGGAGCCGAACTGCGCAAAGCTCTGCAGCTCACGGTACTGAGAATAAATCAGCTTCAGCGTACCGGCTACCTTTTTCATGGCCTTGATCTGCGCATTGCCGCCGACTCGGGAGACCGAAATACCCGGGTTCACCGCCGGCATAACGCCGGAATGGAACAGCTCTGTCTCCAGGAAAATCTGCCCGTCAGTGATGGAAATCACATTTGTCGGAATGTAAGCGGAAACATCGCCCGCCTGCGTCTCAATAATCGGCAGCGCAGTCAGAGAACCGCCGCCATGGGCGTCGTCCATCTTTGCCGCACGCTCCAGCAGTCTGGAATGCAGATAGAACACGTCGCCAGGATATGCCTCACGGCCGGGCGGTCTGCGGATCAGCAGAGAGAGTGCACGGTATGCCACCGCATGCTTGCTCAAGTCATCATAAATGATCAGCACGTGTTTCCCCTGCTGCATAAAATATTCACCCATCGCACATCCCGAATAGGGTGCAATGTACTGCAGCGGGCTGGCCTCAGATGCGGTCGCCGCCACAATAATGGTGTAATCCATCGCTCCGTTTCTGGAAAGATTCTCCGCCAATGAGGCTACGGTCGAACGCTTCTGGCCAATTGCCACATAAATACAGATGACATCTTTCCCCTTCTGGTTGATAATCGTATCCGTCGCGATCGTCGTCTTACCGGTCTGACGGTCGCCGATGATCAGCTCACGCTGACCGCGCCCGATCGGAATCATGGAGTCAATCGCCTTGATACCGGTCTGCAGCGGCTCTGATACCGGCTGACGGTCACAGATGCCGGGAGCCTGATTTTCAATCGCGCGGTACTCTTTGGCCGTGATCGGGCCTGCGCCATCGATCGGCTGCCCAAGTGCGTTGACGACCCGTCCGATCATCGCCTCTCCTACCGGCACAGATACCACCTTGCCGGTACGTTTTACGGTCTGTCCCTCCTGGATCTTCTCGCCGGAACCAAACAGAACAATCGAGACACTGTTCTCCTCGAGGTTCTGCGCCATGCCGAAGCTGCCGTCCTCAAACTCCAGCAATTCTCCGGCCATACATTTTGCGAGACCGCTGGCCCGGGCAATCCCGTCGCCCACCAGCAAAACGGTGCCTGTCTCGTCCTGATGGATCGCGTTCTCGTAATATTTGATCTGGCTGCGGATGACCTTTGTAATTTCTTCAGGTTTTAATTGCATGGTCTTATCCATCCTTATTATTATAGTAAACGACGTAAGTCGTTTTACTTTGCGCCGGACGCAAGGCTGCGAAGCAGCCATTCCTCATGCGTCCGTGTGCATCCGTAGACTTCACTGATCATACATGTATTATATTTTACTTTTAATACACGGGCTCAAATATCCCGAACTGGAACGCAGACGTTCCCTCCTGAGCTTTGAACTTCTGTATGATCACATCACAACATCAGCTAACCTTCTGGAAATGCCATGGACGCGGCCCTGGACGGTACCGTCGAGCTGTTTCCCCTCGATCTCGACCCGCAGCCCCGCTACGACAGACGGGTCGATCTTCTGTGTCAGCACAATCGTCTTTCCACTCTGCTTTTCCAGCTTTTCCTTCAAAGCCGCCGCCTGTGTGTCGGTGAGCGCCACCGCGCTGGTAACCACAGCCTCGGCAATGTTATGGTCCACATTGTACCGCCGTGCAAACTCCTCACAGCACCCTGCGTATTCCCGCAGGATCCCTTTTTCACACAGCAGCTTCAAAAAGCTTACCAGATACCGCTCGGCCTGCTCTCCAAACGCAGTCTCAATCAGACCAATACGCTCATCCTTCGCAACCGAAGGCTCGCAGAGCAGCGCCAGATAATCCGGATTCTCCCGGAACAGATCCAGCACCGCCATCATCTGCTCACGGATCGTATCGGTAAGCGTCTCCTCGGCGGCAAGCTCATACAGGCTGCCGCCATATACTCTGGCAGTCTGTGTCATGCGCTCTCACCTACATTCGCTATAAATTCATCAATCAGCTTCGCGTGGTCATCCTCACTGATCTCACGCTCAATCACCTTGCCGGCGATCTCCACAGCCATGCTTCCGATCTCATCCTTGATCTCATTGACCGCTTTCCGCTTCTCCTGGGCGATATCACTTTCCGCTTTCGCCTTAATCGAAGCAGCCTGCTGCGAAGCCTCACGGAGAATTTCTTCACTCTGCACGGTCGCGGTCTTCTGCGCGGTGGTCAGGATGTCATTCGCCTTTGTCTTCGCTTCCAGCATGTTCTGTTCGTAATCCGCCTTCATGGCCAGCGCCTCTTCCTTTGCCTTTGTGGCTTCCTGGATTTCGGCGTCCGCAGCCGCTTTGCGCTTCTCAAGGATCGCGTTGATCGGCTTAAACAGAAAACGTTTGATCAGATACATCTGGATAAAAAGGTTGCAAATCTGCGCTACGAAAGTCCACGGTATGAGGCTGACTAAATTCTGTACTTCCATGTCAGATACCTCCTGTTCTCACTGGCTTTATTTACGATTTTCAGACAAGGAGATTCATGAACATATTCGGCGCTACGAAAATCAGCAGCAGACCGGTAACGAAACCGTAAATACCAGTGGTCTCAGCAATTGCGCAGCCCATCAGCATCGTCGAGGTCACGTCGCCTTTGCACTCCGGCTGACGACCGATCGCCTCAAGAGCCTTCGCCACCGCGTTGCCTTCACCAATACCAGGTCCGATACCGGCGATCAGAGCCAGACCAGCACCGATTGCGCAGCCTGCCAGTGCAATACCTTTTGCTAAAATTGTGAAATCCATCATGTAGTCCTCCTTTTTTTGTGACCCTTGACCAGCAGCCAGTAATTAACGCTCAGACAACTGTCAAAAGTCATTTTTTGTTTGGTTTTTTGTTTTAAGTTTATACTTCTTAGTTATTATTACCTTTTTTGATTCACTGTCAGCCACGCCAGCTGCTGCTTCCGATCTTCCGTCTGCCAGCCATCCGGGAATGACCGCTAACCATTGCTCACTGCCCATTGGCTGCCGCCCCCGTTAGCCCTCCGCCGCATTCGCGATGTAAAGGGTTGTCAACATGCAGAAAATATAAGCCTGCATGACGCCGGTAAACCAGTCAAAGTAAACAGAAAGAATGGCCGGTATTCCGACATCCAGTATCGGGATCTGAGCCAGTATATCGCCCACCAGACCCGGAATCAGTCCGAGCAGTGCGCTGCTCGCCACCGCCAGGGCCGCGTAAATCAGCGAATTGATCACGATGCCCGACAGAATATTGCCGAAATGACGGCAGGCCATACTGATCGGAGTCGCGATCTCCGACAGGATATTGAAAGGAGTCAGTATCGCAATCGGCTGCGTAAATCCTTTGAAATACCCGCCTATGCCGCCCGTCTTGATCTTCTGCCAGGTGATCATAACAAATACGACCACCGCCCAGGCAGCTTCCGTAGAAAGATCGGCTGTCGGGCTCCGAAGCCCTACCAGGCTGATCAGATTGGATACCAGACTGGTCGAAAACAGTGCTGCCACAAATGGGATCAGGTAGCGGAAGGCCTCACCCATATTGCCAATCACGAATTTGTTCGCCGTCTCCACGAGCATCTCCGCAACCGCCTGTCGTTTCGAAATATTCTCCACCTTCAGGTCATGGGTCAGCCAGATACATAATCCCGTGATCAGGATCATGACCAGCCAGCTCACCACAAGCGTCTCACTGATCTGCAGATCTCCCAGAACGGGAATATTCGTGTGGATGGTAAAAAAGACTCTGGCTCCTGAAATATCAACTTCCATAACGCTCTCCACCTCCTTACCGGCTGAAATTCATTCGACAGCTCCGAACAGTTTCATCTAAAATCTCCGATGAAGCAATCCCGGCTGTTCCTTTACATATAAGATATGAAAATCCGTGACTCAGCCGCGTTCACTGTGATTTTTTGAAAATCCCAGTCAGCTTAATACCAAAACTGGGGAGAAACAGAGGTACGATCCCTGCCACAAACTGAAAGCAGGGGGCGACAATCGCCGCAATCACCCAAAGCATCTGCAGAAGCAGCCTCTGCGAGTAGCTTGCGCGGACTTTCGTCCTGGCCGCATCCTCATCGGCGGCCGAAGCCGCGCTCTGAACCATCAGACCCATCAGAAAGAAATTAAGGACGGCAATCAGTCCGCCCGCCAATCCGCCTAAAATCACCGTATAGTCAAACGGAACGGAATCCGGCATTGCTGCATGAAGTACCGCAAATGATATCCACATGATCACAATCCCGGCGGCTGTCATAATCGCCACACGGCGCGTTTCTTTTTTTACAGCCGGCTGAACCTCGCCGATGAATTTGCCCATATCTGTCCGCCTCCTGTAAAATCTTCACGAGTGTTTATTAAATGACACTTTCCCTTTACCAGTTTTGTCCGTTTCATCCTTTTTTATCACAGACAGGTAAAACTTGTACGCAAAAGTCCCGCTGCCGCCCAGGCCAAAAAAGAACCCTGGTATATAAATCCACGCTCCCAGCCCCACTCGTGCCGTCAGCCACCAGCTGACCCCCAGGCAAAGCAACAAAGGCGTGATCAGAGAAAAGCTAAACTGTCCGAGAAGCGTAATATTTTTTAAGAAATCATTGTATTTTTTCATATCATCCGCCCTGCGTCCATCCTTTTTGGATATAACCGAAAAGTCATTTTATTGCCTGCGCATACACGAACCCGAAATCTTTTTTATTCTACCAATTTTTGGTGCTGTTCGCAAGCATATTCTGAATAAATAAAAAATTAACATTGTGCCGTATATTTTTGCGAAGGTGTGATCCTGTCCGGGAATTTAAAAGAGCAGCAAAATCCTTTTCTGAATTTTTGCTGCCCCGCATAAATCGTCATGTATCCTGTCAAAAATCACTCCTGCCCTTTTAGCTGGCAAAAAGTGCCGTTCCCGGTTCCTGCGTAATGTTACCTGAGCCAGCCTTTGTTTCCTCACATGTGGTCTTTTTGCAAATCCTCCACAATCTCTTCCTCCAGTTCCCTGCACGCCTTTAGAATATCCCGGATCTGCTCCGGTGTGATGCCGTCCAGATGAATGCCGCAGGTGCAGACCACCGCGCAGTCCATGCACGCCGCCACCGTCTCCGCCAGATGTCGGGCCACCTCCTCATCCTTGTGACCCGGACGATTCAGCACAGAGGTCGTCGTGCTGGTGCCATGTCCGGTAAGGCTCGGACGGGCAACTGACATGACTGCGCTCCCGACATGGCCGCCCCTGTCATCCCATACGCAGATTGTAAAATCTTTTCCCATCGGAATCACCTCACAGAGGATCGTAACTCCGCACACGCTTTTCCGATATCTGTATTTTATCGAATCCATTCGTTTTACTCCGTATTTCCCTTACATTCAGACAACCGCCTCAACCAACACTTTTTCGCCCAGAGAAATATCTTTTATACCAATCTGTTTTTTCTGATTAAAATTAAAACTGAGCATATACCCTTTTTTCAAATGAAAATAATCCAGATATTCCATAAGCTGGCTCTCTCCACGCTGATTGTAGGCATTTCCATGCCAGATTTTAAGCTCGATTACAAATTGCTCTCCCCGATAATCGATAATCAAGTCTGTACGTTTCTGATTTCTGGTCCTGGCTTCCACATAATAATTTCCTGTCCCATTTATGATCGGCTTCAGATACAGCAGAAAATATCGTCGTCCAACATCTTCCAGAAACTCATCATCCTGCTCTGCATAAAGATCATGAAAGCTCATGACAAACCGTTCCAGTACCAGCCGTACATTCAGATGTCCGCCCGTGATAAACTTATTCTTCTCCTGAGCACCGATCTTGTAAAATTGATTATTAATACTTTCCTCAGAGATAAACCAGTTATACAATACCGTTTCAAAAATCCGGTTTGAAATTTCCACAAATCCGTCCGAATTTTTTACAAACCCAAACATGGCCGCGATTTCTATAAATTCATTCAGACCATTATACTGTGACTGTTTTCCGGTAAAAAGCAAATCATACAGAACCGATTTCAGTGCCGGATACTCTCTTACCTTTCCAATCAGGGACTGATATAGCGTGTTTGTTTCGTTGAGAATCAGCTTTACCGCTTCCTGAAATCCCCCATTCGTCCATGCACTGCTTTTATCCGGATAGTTCTCAGAGCCCGCGATCTTTTCATCCATAAACTTGCAAAGACGGGAAACCAGATAGGGATACCCCGAAGTATAAGCATAAATCGAATCTGCCATTTTCCCAATATTCATGCCCGTATGATAATCCGCTTCGTATTCACCAAGCATTCCAGCAATCTCCGCCGAAGAGAAGCCCATTTCTATATTGAAATCAGCAGCTATGTTCCATGGACTATTCTGTTTGTGTTCTTCATCAGGGCGTATTTTTCTTTTGACATTGCGAACATCATAAAGTCCCGCCAGTATCACTGATTGAAAAGTCGGCGTTACGTCTCTGTCCAGATAGTAAGCTCTCAGCAATGCCAGAAAATCCAGAAACACCTGATTATTTGACGCTGTATCCACCTCATCTATCAAAAGAACGATCGGTTTGTCGGACAGTCCGCACCAATCACTGAAGCAGTCAAAAATCTCTGTCAAGCCAAAGGTGTCTTCCCTGTCCAGGCTCATCTGTCTCAGCCTATCGGCCGGTTCATCCGGTACTGCGCTTAATCGCTTCAGAACTTTATTTATTTCACGGGCCAATCCCCTCACAAAATTAGATTCGCTTGAAAAATCTTTCGTTGTCATTTTTTGAAAATCAAGGCTGATCACTACATACTCATCCTTCAAATACTCGGCCAGAGCACGCAATGTCGTCGTTTTTCCATACTGTCTCGCCCGATTAATAGAAAAATAATCGCCAGCGGCAATCATACTTTTTATCTGTACCAGTCTTGGTTCAAAATCTACCATATAATGCCTGGCCGGGCTACAGGCTCCGGTTACATTAAAAACTCTGCCCATCTGTCACACATCCTCTCATTTCGCAATCCCTGTCTCACAGAGAACGGCTTCAAACAACAAACCCATCATACAGTATCAAAAAATAAAACTCAAGCAGATTGTAAAATTCTCTCAAACCAGATTCATCTGCAGGGGATCGTAATTATGCACACAGTTTACCAATATTTATACTGTTTTTACAATCTCATATCATTGCAGCTCATCCGCCAGCTGCGCAAACTGCGCAAGCGTCAGGGTCTCTCCCCGCACGGTCTCACTTAACCCCGTCCTTCTTAAGGCCTCCTCGATCTGTTCCTTCGTAAAATCCAGCCCCGGCGCGTTTCTCAGGCCGTTCACAAGGGTCTTCCTGCGCTGACCGAAAGAGGCGTGTATGATCGAAAACAATAATTTTTCATCCTTTACCGCGACCGCCGGATTTTCGAGGCAAGTCAGACGGATGACTGCGCTGCCGACTCCGGGGCGGGGGATGAAGCAATTCGGCGGCACATTCGCGGCCAGATAGGGTTCCGCGTAATACTGAACGGCGAGGGAGAGCGCCCCGTAATCCTTCGTGCCAGGGGAAGCCTGCATCCGCAGTGCCACCTCTTTTTGCACCATCACCGTAATGCTCTCCAGCGGCACCCGGCTTTCCAGCAGTCCCATAACAATCGGCGTCGTAATATAATATGGAAGGTTTCCGATGACCTTAATCGGGCGGCCGCCGTTTTTTTCCTGCGCGAGCGCGGTGACATCCACCTTCAGAATGTCCTGGTTGAGCACCGTCACATTCTTGTAATCGCTCAACGTTTCCTCCAGGATCGGTATCAGATCCCGGTCGATCTCCACTGCTACCACCTCGCGCGCCGCCTCCGCCAGATACTGGGTCAGCGTCCCGATGCCGGGGCCGACCTCCAGGACAAAATCGTCCAGTGTGATCTGGGCCGCCGCGACGATTTTCTCCAGCACATGCGCATCGATCAGAAAATTCTGACCATATCGCTTCTGAAAATGAAAATTATTTTTCTGAATGACTTCGATTGTCTTTTGCGGGTTCGCAAGCTTTTCCATGTTCTCTCCTCTGTGGGCTGTGTCTGCGGGCTTTCCTGAGCCTCTTTTCTGTTTTCTGATAGATATGTCAGTCTGACTACGCTCTGGCATGCCAGTTTTTCAGATTAAAAATCCGGCATGCGGCTTGTCTCTTACTACTTTCCTGCATACGCTTCTTCACTAACTACCTTCCTGCATGCGCTTCTTCACTAACTACTTTCCAACATACCGGAACCGCTGCTAATGTCTTCCTCACGCGCCGCAAAGTTCAAAGAGGAATGTTTCCAGAAAAGCGGTATACTCTCCGCGCATTCTCCCAGGTGATCTTCTCCACTTCCTGCGGGGAAAGTCCTTTGATCCCGGCAATCGCTTCAATCACCAGCGGAAGATACAGAGAGGAATTCCGTTTTCCCCGGTGCGGCGCGGGCGCCAGATAGGGACAGTCGGTCTCGATTACAATGTGGTCCATCGGCACCTCGGCAACGACCTCCTTCATCACGCGCGCGTTTTTAAACGTAACTACGCCGCCGACGCCGATGTAGTAGCCCAGCTTTACGTATTCCCGCGCCATCTGCGCGGACGCGGAAAAGCAATGGATAATGCCGCCCGTTGTCCCGGCGTGCTCAGTCTTCATAATATCAAAAGTATCCTGCGCCGCGTCCCGGCTGTGAATGTTGACTGGAAGATCCACGTCCTTCGCCATCTGCAGCTGGCGCACAAACCACTGTTTCTGAGTATCGTGATTTTCCCGGTCCCAGTAATAATCCAGTCCGATCTCGCCGACCGTCACCGTCTTAGGACTGCGGCAAAGCTCGTACAGCCCGCGCAGCTTTTCCTCATCCAGAGAGCCGACCTCATCCGGATGCACGCCCACGCCCGCATAGATAAAAGGATACCGTGCGGCAAGCTGCTGGCTCCTCTCTACTCCCGCCAGGGAAGCACCCATATTTACAATCGCGCCAACTTTAGCCCCCGCCATCTGTGAGAGCAGTTCCTCCCGGTCTTCGTCAAAGGCTTCGTCATCATAATGCGCATGCGTATCAAAAATCATCTCAGAAATCCCCCTCTGATATTCTAATTTTCTCATCATACCGTTCCCTCGCCGACTTTGCAAGAGGCAGTCGTAATTTTGTGAAAAGAAAATCGCTTTTATAAAAAATCTTTCTATACCTTTATCTGATTCTGTGATAGAATATCTGTAACATTACTTTTCGTTTTACGCATACTTCGTTGAATACTCGCGGTAAGCCTGGCACTGTCTGTCAGACCGCGCTAAAACATGTTTCGCAAGTATGATTTTACAGCAGGGGGCAAAGGTATGACCGGCAGGAAAGAAAATCCGACCATCGGCGTTCTTGTCAGTGGAATTCTCGATGATTTTACCATACACATCTGCAACGGCATCATGGCTGAAGCACGTGTGCAGGGTGTTCATACACTGTTTTTTCCAGGCAAGTACATTGATCGAGATCTCACGGACAATCATGAACTGATGTACGAATATCAGTACAGCACTGTTTTTTCCTATGTAAAAAAAGGCTGTCTGGACGCCCTGATTATTGCGGCGGACTGCATCGGCTGTTTTTCCACGCCGGAGCGGATTCGTCAGCTTCTGCAGCAATTCGACGGTATTCCCAGCGTACTGATCGCCTCCCGGTTCGATGATTATACGAATGTCATTTACGATAATGAAACCGGTATCCGCGAAGGACTGGAATACCTGATCAAGGTCTGCAAATGTACGCGCATCGGCATGATCGGCGGGCACGCCAATAATACGGATGCCATGGAGAGGCTTGCGATTTTCCGGAAAGTACTTGAAGAAAATCAGATTGATTTCCCGGATCGCCGCTACACGGAAGGCGATCTTTCCCAGAACAGTCACGAGGTCTACCGCGCCTTTCTGGAGGTAAACCCGGATCTTGACGCTATCTTCTGCGTCAATGACGACACTGCGCTCGGCCTGTACCAGGAGCTGTACGCATGCGGCAAAATCCCCGGGAAGGACATCTCCATACTGGGCTTCGACGACTGTGCCGCCGCAGCCAAAGCCACGCCTGCTCTCTCATCCGTGCGGGCGGATCCGAACCAGCTCGGAGAGGCCGCGCTAAGGTCTGTGCTGGATCTGTATTATGCGGGCACAGCTGATGGCAGTTCCCATTTTCACGAAAATGCAGCGTTGGCGGACGGTTTCCGCGAGAATTCGGCATCATCCGTGCACACTCAGTCCCGCAAGACTGCCGCTAATATCGTTATCCCCACGCATTTTGTCCTGCGGGATTCCTTTGTGCACACGGACAGAGGAGTCAAAAGTCTCGGACAGATTCTGGATGGCCTGCCTGTCAGCTTCCATGATATCTTTTATCGCAATTATCACGCTGAGGAACATGTACGGCGAGCCAAAGTAAGAGAATCATACATGCGTCTGTTTCGTACGCTCACAGAACATTTCGCGCCGGGGAATGAGGCCGCAGGGCGTTTCTTTGAGGTAGAGCCAGAACCGTCCGCCCGCCAAAACACAGACGAAATCGCGTCCATCCTGGATGAATTTCTGAATGAAGATGTAGTGAATATTACAGACATTGACGGGCTGATGACCTTATTCGATGATTTCTATCATGCCCTTTACGAATTGCAAGCCGACGCGGAAGCACGCCTGCATCTGCGAAATGTATTTTCCATGATTTACCAGAGGATTATTCTGGCCATGAACCGGCACTCGGCCGCAGTCATGAAAAAGGAGCAGCAGGCCAATTATGATATGAAGCTTTTCGTGCAGAATATCCTGCAGTTTGAGCAGGGGACAGACGAGAGCTACTGCTATGCACTGCGCAATCTGGACTGGCTTCAGATCGAAAACGCCTGGCTCTACCTGCTCCCGGCCCCGATGGAACATGCCTTCCAGGAGCCATTTGCGGCATCCGATGGACTCGTACTGAAAACAGAGCGCATAAATGGGGACACCCGCGCTATTCCGCTGTTGCGGCAGCCGCAGACCCTGGAAGAAATGTACCGATACGTGAAACCGAATAAGCCGGGAGGGCACCCACAGGTCCTTCTGCCGCTGTTTTCCGGAAAAATGGTATATGGCGTCCTGATCTGCGACATGACGCGGGCACTATTTGTCAACGGCGAGTTTCTGGTCAATCAGCTTGGCTCCGCGATCAAAATGATCCTGCTTTTGCAGGCCAACGAAAAAATCCAGGCTCAGCTGGAGGCCAACCTGGAAACGCTTAAGGACCACAACATTGAGCTGGATGTGATTTCCAAATCCGACCCGCTCACCGGTCTCCTGAATGTCCGCGGCTTCTACGCACAGGCAGAGGAGCAGATAACAGCCCTGCAAAAAGCCGGGCGTCACCAGGTACTCCTCTACATCGACATGGACAACCTGAAACTGATCAACGATCAGTTCGGACACAGAGAAGGCGACAGTTCTCTGCGGCAGATTGGAAAAATTCTGCAGGAGCTGGTGCGCGGACGCGGGATCGCGGGGCGCATCGGGGGAGATGAATTTACCTGTCTTCTGGAGATGAGCGCCAAAGATGCTCAGGAAATCATCTCTGCCCTGTACAGCCAATTCGACCAGTATAACCAGACCAGCAGCAAGCCCTATCTTCTGAGCGTCTCCGCCGGAGTCTGTCCTATCCGGCCGGATGATACCATCACTCTGAAAGAAGCCCTGATGCTGGCAGACCAGAAGCTGTATGAGGCGAAAAAGCAACGGAAAAAAATGAAACCGGGAAAGAATGAGCAGTAAATAATTTCCGACTTGCCCGGCCGTGTGCATAAGACACAAAAACAGCCCTATTCAGATAAAGGCTGTTTTTGTGTCTTTATATTTTTGTATCAGAGAAACTACCCCTATATTGATTTTACCACCACAGGATATACACCAGCGTCAGCGTAAATCCGATGATCACGAGCAGCAGCCCGTAGGAGAGACTCCGGCTGATGACGGTGCTGCTCTCTCTCCAGACGTCATAGCGAAGCGCCATCTCGCGCCGGTAATCGACTGTGCCGGGATTTTTGCGTCTCCAGGTCCGGTTTGCCAGTGCCTGCACTGCGTTCAGCACGTTACCGATCGCTACAGTCAGGACATTGCCCCAGGCGCGTTCATGAGGCTTGGGCGAATCCTTGTAGATCGTTTTGCGCAGTCCGACTACGGAAAGATCCGTCAGGCTGTCCAGAATGCGCGCCAGCACATGTCCCACCGGAATCAGGATGGCAGCCAGAGTATCGGTCATCACGTCCAGCACATGACAGATCGCCCCGCATATGGAAGGCAGCACCTTTAAAAGGAGCGGCCGGTAGATCTTTTCCTCCAGATCCAGCCAGGACGGCCAGGCGTTGATATATTCTTTTTTCTTCATCAGCAGCTTCCGGATCACAAACAAATACACGACTACGCCGATGCCGATAGAGATCAGTCCGCCGGAGAGGTTTTTCCAGCTGAAATAGCTGACCGTCTCGCCGAATTCTTCCAGACCCATAAAAGCCTGGCCGATCCGGGCGGCCTTATCCATGATGGTATGCGGGAACAGGCCCCAGATCAGCAAAATCAGGGCGCTGCCGGAAAGGGCAAAGGTGCTTGCCGGATTCATGTAGTTTTTCTGATCGTCGTACTTCTTCTGCAGGCCGCCGTCCGCATTCTTTTCTGCAAAGATCGCCATAAACAGCTTGGTCATATACGCTACGGTCATACCGCCGGAGAGCAGGAACAGATATTCGAGTGCCCGGAAAATCCATCCGCCGCCGTACTCCAGAATGCTCTCATGCAGCAGGGTCTTGCTGATGTATCCGCCAAAACACGGAATGTCGCCGATGGCCAGCGCGCCAACCAGGAAAATGACCTTCAGCAAAGGCTTTTTCCTTCCATAGCCGCGGATCACGTTCAGATCGAGAGCATGCGCGTTCATATAAATCACACCGGCAGCCATAAACAGCACCAGCTTGATCATGGAATGATTCATCATGTGAAGCAGTGTTCCATGCACAGCCAACGCGTTTTCCTCACCGAGCATGCACTGCATGCCGACGCCAATCAGGATAAACCCGATCTGCGACATAGACGAGCAGGCAAGGGTGCGTTTCAGATTGATAGAAAATACCGCAAGCAGCGCTCCGCCAAACATCGTGGCCGCGCCAATTGCCAGGATCAGCGTTCCCCATTGCTTATCGTGTAAAAACAAACCGCTGGTAACAGCCAACACGCCAAAGATACCGGTCTTAGTCAGAATACCGGAAAGCAGCGCGGATGCCGGAGCCGGAGCCACCGGATGCGCCTTTGGCAGCCAGATATGCAGCGGAAACGCGCCAGCCTTGGCTCCGAATCCAAAAAGCATGCAGCCTCCCAGTGCATATAGCAGAGGCTTATTTCCATAGGCAGCGGCCGCGGCAGGAAGCTCCGAGATGGTCAGCGTCCCCAGCTCGTGCCAGACACCGAAGATGCCCATCAGCATCACAAGGCCGCCGGTCACTGCCACGGCCAGATAGGTGTCCGCCGCGCGCAGCGCCGCGTTGTTTTCCTCGTGCGCCACCCAGACATAAGAGGTGAAGGACATCATCTCAAAGAAAATAAAGGTCGTATACAGATCCTCAGACAGAAACACGCCCATCGTTGCGCCGAGAGTCAGCAAAAAGAACACATAAAACCGATCCGGGGACGGCTCAGACTCTTCTGCTGAGCCTTTGATTGGCACTGCTTCCGACGTCGTTTCCCCTGCCGCCTTCGATCCTGCCTGCGTTTTTTCAGCTGATCTTCTGGATGAATGCGAATGACCGGAAAAATATTCCGGACACAGCAGCGCCGTCATCATCCACATCAGAGCGGCAATCATTCCATAGAGCAGGCGAAACCCGTCCAGTGTAAAGTGCAGACCAAAGCCGCAGATCTCCGGGATGGCCAGAGACAACAGTGTTCCAGACCCACTCTCCGCCTTCGAAACCTGCCCGATAAAAAGAGCCAGCATCAGCAAAAATTCCGTCACTGCCACAAAATCCGCAACCAGCGCACTGCCGGTAAGCTTCAAAAAAGAGAATCCGTCCTTTCCTTTTGAAAGCCATCCGCGCAGCGCCCACGCCGCAATTCCTCCGAGGAACGGATAAAACACCAGTACAGCCAGCATCATATTTGACATTTTTTCCATCCCCCTTTCCTTACTTCATTACAGACGCAATCTGCGTAAACGCATTCACCAGCGGCTGCGGATGCAAACCGATCGCGAACATCGCCACCACGAAAACTGCCAGCGGCAGCATCATCATCCAGCCAGGGTCGCGGACGTCGTCCCGGTCGCTCCGCTCATTTAAAGACGCTTCGCGTGGAGAATATCCCGCACGTAGTGTGGGATGCCTCCCGGCGAGGGCGGGGCTGCTAAGGTTGCACCCCCTCGCTTCGCTCGACGGCAGGTCGCCCCGCCCATTTAAAGACGCTTCGCGTTGGGCGGGGCTGCAAAATGCGCGGACGCTGATGGTGAGCATGTAGATCGCGGTCAGCAGCGCGGAAATCAGCAGAGCTACTATGCCGACCACCGCAAGGGGATGCGTACTGTCAAGCGCTGCCTTTACCAGGTTCCACTTGCTGCTGAATCCCGCCAGTCCCGGTACGCCCATCAGCGCCATACCGGAGATCGTGAAAACCGCAAATACCCTGGGCATTTTTTTGCCAAGACCGTCCAACTGGTAGACATATTCGTTTCCGCTCTGCACGATCACCGCGCCGGCGCAGAAAAACGCGCAGATCTTGATCACCGCGTGGCATACCATATGCGTCAGCGCCGCAGTCAGGCCAAGCGGCGTCATCAGTGTGACACCAAAGAGAATATAGGACAGATTGCTCACGGTAGACCAGGCCAGGCGGCGTTTCAGGTGCGTCTCCTTCAAGGCGCGGCTGCAGCCGTATACAATCGTAAAAATCACCGGGATCATCACCGCCGTCTGCGCCCAGGTGCCGCGCAGAAATTCGGTGCCGAAGCTATAGTAGGTAATGCGCATGGTCGCAAACGCTCCGGCCTTGACGACCGCCACCGCATGCAGAAGAGCCGTGACCGGCGTCGGCGCGACACCCGCCTTCGGCAGCCAGCCGGAAAACGGAAACATTGCCGCTTTCACACTGAATCCGAAAAAGCAGAATACATAAATCAGCAGCAGCAAATTGGTGCGGCTTCCGATTTTTTCCAGATCCAGAACCCCTCCGGCCACAAAGTTCGGAGTCGTGCCATAGACCAGGATGAAAATCACGCCGATAAATGCAAACGCGGCGCCGCCAAGCGAATAATACAGATACGTGCGCCCTGCCAGGATGGCTTCCCGCTTCAGAGTATGCAAAACCAGCGGCACCGTCACGAGCGTCAGCATCTCATAGAAGCAATACATCGTCACCAGGTCCTCCGCCAGAGCAATTCCCATGGTGATGCCAAAAGTAATGGTGTAAAACATAAAGAAAAACTTTTCATGTTCCTCATGCTTCATATATTCAAACGCATACAGCGTCGCAAGCGGCCACAGAGCAGAGATCAGCCCCGCGAATACCGTCCCGAGCCCATCCAGCTTAAAGCTCAGCGTCAGGTTGCTCGTGAAGCGGAATAATACGAATTCATCCTGGGGGCGATTCAGCAGAATAGCCAGCGCCAGCACGGAATTCAAAAGCACAATGCTCTCCGTATATATCATCATCTGCCGCCTGTTTTTAAACGGAAGCACCGGTATCAGCGCGCCGCCGAGAATCGGAAACAGTACGGCGACAGGCAGAAATATGGGACTCATTTCCATCTATCCCTCCTTCTAAAATGTGAGCGAGCTCACAGAATCCTCCTCAAAGCCCGATTATGCAGCTTTTTATCAATGACATCCCCGTCATTCTCAGCTCTTAAGTGCATATCGGCCAGCAAACGATAAAACCAGAATGCAGGCAATCGTTTTTTAATCATAAAACAGCCGCCGCGATTTTGCTCACAAAACGAATCAGCGGATTCGGGAATATGCCCAGCAGAACTGTCAGCGCTGCCAGGATCGCCAGCGGGATAAGCATCCCGGCCGGAGCCTCTGTGATGCCATCGAGCGGATCCGTTTCCTGCGCTTCCTTCTTTTTCGGGAAAAATCCATTCGTCACCACCGACAGCAGATACCCCGCCGTCAGCAGCGCAGAAACCAGCAGCACCGCCGGACCGACCCAACCAAAGACACCGATATTCGCCTCAAGCGCGCCCTGCGCAAGATACCATTTGCTGATAAAGCCGCTCATCGGCGGGATGCCGACCAGAGCCAGCGACGCAAAGGTAAAGCACCAGAGCGTCTTCGGCATTTTTTTACCGATTCCCTCAAGCTGATCCACCCTGGAGAGATTGCCGCGGAAGATAAAAATACCGGCCGTCAAAAACAGGACACTTTTGATAATCGCGTGGAACACCACATGCAGCAGAGCTCCTTCCATAGCCGTCGGAGCAAGCGTAGAAAGGCCGAACAGAATATACGAAACCTGGCTGACTGTGGAGTACGCCAGACGTTTTTTGAATACTTTCTCACGGAACGCAAGCATGGAACCCATAAACACCGTAAGCAGAGCAAGGGTCATCCACGCGGTCTGCACCCAGGTCCCCCGGATAAAATCCGCGCCTACGATGTAAAACACCACGCGGATGATCGCCAGCACACCGGCTTTCGCAATAATACCAGAGAGCACTGCCGACGCGGGTGCCGGTGCTACCGGATGCGCAGTGGGCAGCCATGCGTGCAGCGGAAACATACCCGCCTTCGCGCCAAAGCCGATCAGTGACGCCATAATCGCGGCCAGGAGAATTCCCGTATGTCCTTCGGCCAGAGCCAGATTCAAAGTGCCCCCGGCTGTAAAAGTGATGGAATCACAATACTTATATAAGAAGAAAATGGCAAACAGTCCCAGATACGCGCCGCACATGGAATAAAACAAGTATTTCAGCGCAGCCATAATCGACTCGTGACTGCCCGAGTGCAGCACCATCGGCATCGAGGTCAATGTCATCAGCTCATAACACAGGTACATCGTCACCAGGTTTCCCGAGAAAGAAAGCGCCACCAGCACTCCATATACGATCAGATAAAAGCCGAAGAACCGCCGTTCGTTTCCTTCATGTCCCATGTAAACAAACGAATAGAAACACACCAGCACCCACACAAGGCTGATCACTGTGACAAACAGACGTCCCACGTCGTCAATCTGAAAATAAACCGGGATCCCTTCCATCAGTTCAAACCACGTAAAGCTGCGATCCCCGCTCCAGGCCGCCGCCAGAGCCACCAGAGCCGACACGATCAGCGCCGCGGCTGTCAGCTTATGGAGCCTCGAAAGACTCTCCGGACTCTCATCGAGGGTCCCGATCAGCCGGGCAAACCGAGTGCGCAAGGATTCCTTTCCGCCGTCCGGAGGGTATTCCTGAAGACTCGAATCACTCTGGTGATCCTGATTCTTCTTTGCAGATTCTCCGGCTCCCGGCGGAAGCAAAAGCAGTATACCGACAATCACTGGCAAAAAAATCGGCAGCAAAATCCAAATTCCCATATTTTCCTCCTCATCTACAACCGTTCCTTTTCTTTAACCGAACATTTCCAGGCCCTGCGTAAGCATATTCACAATCGGCTGCGACCCAAGCCCCAGAATCAGATTCAGCGCGATAAACAGCATCAGCACTACCGCCTTCTGCGGCTGCTCTCTCATCGCAATCACCCGCGTATCTGTTTTAATGCCGGCCCTGTGTGACGGCGTATAAATCCGGATCACTGTCTTCATAAAATAAATCGCGTTCAGGAGCGTACTGACAGCCAGCGCGATCATCGCCGGAATCAGCTTGCCCGAGGTATCATAAGCCGCCGAAGCAAACAATACCTTGGAAATAAAGCCGGAAAACAGCGGAATGCCGACCATGGAAAGCGATCCGGCAGTAAACGCCACTCCTGCGATACGATTTCGATAGCCGGATCCTGTGAGTCCGAAAAAGTCTGTTTCTCCATGCGACACGTCTGTAAGCCCGGATGCCGAGACAAACAGCATGGATTTCGTCGCCGCATGGCTCAGAATGTGGAACAGACTGGCCGTGATTCCCGCCGTTGTCCCCAGGCCGAAGCCCATGTAAATATATCCGATCTGCGCGACCGATGACCAGGCAATCATCCGGCGGATGTTGTTTTCCCGGATCGCGTTGACCGAGCCAAAGATCATACCCAGGACACCAAAGACAAAGAGTACATTGATAACCTTGCTCTCCCGGATCACATCAAAACCGATCACGCGGTAGAAAATCTTGACCACCAGAAAAATATATCCTTTGGAAACCAGGGAGGATAAGATCGCGGCAGACGACAAAGTCGAATAGCCATAGGCATCCGGCACCCAGGCGTGGAACGGAAACAGCGCGCTTTTAATCGCGAGTCCGACTGACATCAGGGTAATGGAAATCAACAGTGGAATATGGTACTCTCCCGATGCCGCAAGCAGCGCTACCTGCTCTTTGATGTTGCTCATCAGCAGATGGCCGGTCAGATCATAAAGATAACAGATCCCCATCAGGAATAGTCCCGAACCCAGCAGACTCATGATCATATAACGTGTCGCGGCTTCAATTGAGCGCCCGTTCTGTCGGATCATGATCAGACCGCAGGCGGAAATCGTGTTAATTTCTACAAATACATAAGCAGTAAACAGGTCATTTGTATAAATTAGCGCCAGCAGTGAGGACAACAGAAGTCCCACCATCACATAGTACAGATTCTGCTTCGTCTCCTCGACCTCCGCAGTGAGTTCCCGGCGTCCGCCGAGCATACACAGCAGCATGATCACGCTGAAAAAGACCGCCATAAACGCTTCCAGCACACCGACACGGATCTCATTTCCCCACGGCGCGGAAAAATGTCCCATCCGATAGATGTAGGCCTCTCCCGTCCGCAAAGTAAAAACAAGCACCGCGACCGACATCGCCAGGACCAGGCAGATCACGGCAGTATTCACCCGTTTGGCCGCCCTGCTTTTGAGCACCGAGCAGAGCGGGCCGGAAAACAATGCCAGAATAATCGTTATAAAAGGAAAATTCTGAACGAACTCCATCACAGATCCTCCTTCTTCAGACGCGTGGAGATCTCATCGAGATTCAGCGTATGGTAACGGCGGTACAGACGGATCGTCAGGGAAAGCATCAAAGCGGAGACCGACACAGACACCACGATGCCGGTCAGCACCAGGCCGCTCGGAATCGGGTTGACATACGCGTCCACGCTCTGTACGCCGTCCACGACAATCGGCGCCTTATGCCCCTCAATATAGCCCTTCAGGGCGAGAAACAGATAAACAGCCGTGTCCATGATATTCATGCCGATGATTTTTTTGATCAGATTCGGCTGCAAAAGAAGATTCGAAAAGCCGATCACAAACAGAATCATCGCCACCGCTTCCTCATAATTATCCAGCAGATTTGCTAAATTCATCGCTCATCTCCTCCTTTCCGGAACACTACAGTGTCCGCCATGTGAGCCATTCCGCCCGGATACGGCAGAACCTCCGAGGCTGCCTTTATGCCGCCGGAACAGATACACACCCGGAATACAGCAGAAACTGGCATTAAAAGAACATACAATGTCAGTAGCCTCCCTTCCGGAACATGGCATAAAAGGTATACATCGTGCCGGCCACTACGATACCGACACAGATGTTCAGCACAAAAATCAGGCCGCTGCTTAAGATCGCGCCCGGCGTCCCCAGCGGGATCACACTCTCAATTTCATTTGCCCCGGTATAGAAGGAGTAGCATTTCGACAGAGAGTAGCAGGCGAGAGCGCTAAAGCTGGTAACCTTATAAGTCTTAGCCGTGAAGAAACGCTCCGTTTTCGCAAAGCCAAACGCGTTCACATACAGAATCAGTCCCGCGCCGATCACAGCGCCTCCGGAAAAGCCGCCCCCCGGTCCCAGATGACCGCAGAGAATGATATAAATGCCAAAGATCAGGATCGGCGGCACCAGAATTCTCGCCACCGTCTGCAGGATCAGGTCATTTTTCGGCTCGTACAGGCGATCATCGGCCTGCTGGCGTTTTTTATCCTCGTCACGATCCAGCCGCAGCAGGATCAGCACCGTCATCGTCGCGGCAAAGAGCACATGCGACTCGCCGAGCGTATCAAACGCACGGTAATCCAGGATCATGCCGGTCACAATATTGACTGCGCCGGTCTCCTGCAGGCCGCTCTCTATGTAACGCGCGGAGACCTCATTGTTCACCGGACGGTCCTCCAGGCCTTCCGTCGGCAGCCACGAGACCGCCGTCAGCAGCATCAGCAGCAGGAACACACAGAACAAGGCCGCGCAGGCACGGTAAATTCCCCGGAAAACACGGACATCCCTGTTTCGCCGGGAGTTATACACCCAGCGGGAAACCCGGGTCTTTTTCTCTTCCTGATATTCCCGCGTCCTTAGCCGCTCTTCCTTTTCAATTCTGACCTTTTCCCCTTCCGAAAGCTCCCTGGCCTTCATCTCCAGCGTCCCAATGAATGGATCCTTTGTCCCTGACAGCCACTGCTTCAGTCGGAAGGAAATTGTTTTCTGATATTCTGATTCAGGTCGTTTCCTGCTCATCCGCTTTCCCTCCTTTTGCCGCTCGGCTCCCGGACTTCCAGGATCTGTCCGAATTGCTCATCCCAGCCCTTGTACATTCCCTGTTCTTCTGCCTTTTGCTCGAAAATTCCTGTCTTTTTCCGGAATCATTCCCGGATTCCGGCTGTTTCTGCTCCGTTTCATTCAGAATTTCCGTTTTTTTCGACGTATCCGTTTTTTCCGGCGTATTCAGTTCTCCCGCTGTTTCAGATCCTTCTGAACTGTCCTCTTCGTCCGAAGCATCATACGTGCCGTCCAGATCGCCCTTTTCATCCATAATCGCATGAATTTTTTTCAGGGTCACAAAAAACAGAATACTTGTCACGCCTGCGCCGACCGCGGCCTCTGTGATCGCCAGATCCGGCGACTCCAGTACAATCCAGATGATCGACATCACCAGGCTGTAAGACATATAAATCAGAATCGAATTCAGAAGATTCTTCGACAGGCTGACAGAAATCGCGCAGACCAGGAGGAATCCCAATAAAATACATGTAAAAACCTGCATCACCTATGCCTCCGCTCCCTGAATGTCTGTCCGTGTGCCGTTTGCCGGAGTTTTTACGTCATCTGTCACTGCTCCGTCCATCCGGACACACTCTGCCTCTGTGCCATACAATTCATCTGACTTCTCTGCGCCGGAGACTTCTTCCCGTTTGCTCAACTCCTCTTCCAGCGTATCCAGCGGCACCTTTCGGTAGTGTTTCTCAGGCTCCGGATCTGTCGTCACCTCCAGGCGCGCGATCAGATGAGAGGAAGTCGGTGAGGAAAACCACAGGAAGCAAACTACCAGAAACAACTTCAGAGATGTAAGATTCGCCCCATTCATTATGATCAGTCCGACCAGGCAAAAGCCAATGCCGAGCGTATCTCCCATTGCGGCCGCGTGCATCCGGTTCAGCACATAGTGGAACCGATAGACGCCGATCATTTCCACCGTAAAAATACCCAGTCCGAGGATCAGGAAAACCGCACCGATCAGAAACTGCAGCCATTCAATTACCGCCATGTTTTTCGTCCTCCCCTTCCTGGTTTTTTCTCTCCAGAAAAACACCCATATATACCTTTGTAAGGACAATGACCGCCAGGAAACTGATCATCGCGTAAATCAGGCAGATATCAGCCAGATATCCTTCCTGCAGCATCAGGGTCAGGATCGCGATAATAACCATGACTATCGTCCCCATCATATTCACAGCCACAAGCCGGTCCGCCACCCGCGGTCCGATGATCGCCCGAATCAGGCACAATATCAGTAAAACCGCCAGAAAAATCAATGCTGCCGTAAACAGCCACGTGTAAGCCTGTGAAAGGCCCGGTACTCCTTCTCCCATATTTCGTCTGCCACTCCTCTCCAAAAACTCCAGATCTTAAAGTCGTTTTCCGCCATCACGCTTCCCGCTGATGATTGATCTGCGGGAATTGAGATCCGTCCGCAAAAACCAGTTATTTTTCCAGGTCCGAAATCAGCTGTGCGCAAATGGATGTCTCCATGCCATCCGCCAGATCCTCATCCAGGCAGTGGACCACATAATCCCCATTCTCCAATGATACCGTGATGGTGCCCGGAGTCAATGTAATCGCATTCGCCAGAAAAGCCTGTCCGGTCGGCGTCTGCAAATCCGAATGAAAGTTCACAATCACCGGCTGCAGCTCCTCTTCCTCCGACAAAATCATATGAATCACCGCAAGATTTGCCTTCACAATTTCCCACACCAGAACAAACACGTATTGCAGCATACCAGGAATGCGTTTATAAATAGAAAGTTCTTTCCGAATATAATAGCGCCATCCCTTTTTGACCGGAGGCAGATTGCCATGCCCGTCAGAAGACGCTCCACGCGGAGCAGAATTGTCCTGATCCAGAAAAGCGCAGGTAAACGCAAAAATCACCGCCGCAATCCCCAGACCAAACAGTACGCTCTCCACCGTTACAGAGCCAAAATAAATAATCCAGAGTAAAAAATACAATAGAAACACTCGTCAAAACCTGCCTTTCGCCATACTGAGCATGTCGTCCCGCCTCCAGGGCCAGGCAATACGCCAAAGCAAACCAGCCATTTCAGAAAAATGAACGGTTTCTAAAAATTCCATGGTGCATTTTAACTCTTTTTTTATCATTCGTCCAGTGTCATAATAAACCACATTGTACCGGGTTTTTTAGACATTATCGTCAATTATATAAGCTTCTGTGGCCACAGCCGCCGGGAAAAGCTGCCTAACCTCTTTCCCCCATTTTTTTATACGTTCTTGCCGTTCCGCGTCACCAGGAACACCCGCGTTCCTGAATGCCGCGCTTCGCGGCATGAAGCTTTCTTTTTTTAAGTAACGGGCAAAACTGATCCGCACACAAAAAACATTTTTTCATCTTTTTCCAAAAAAGTGCTTGCATTTTAAAAAAGCCTGTACTACCTTCTTTGTTGGCGTTATCTTATATACCCAATTTTTCAAATGGAGAACAACATGATTTTCACAATTACCTTAAACCCGGCGCTCGACAAGACGGTCAGGATTCCTTCCTTTCAAACAGACGCCGTAAACCGTGTCGCGCGGATGCGGACTGATCCGGGCGGGAAGGGCATCAATGTTTCCAAGGTCATCCAGAATCTTGGGGGCCAAAGCGTTGCCATGGGCATCCTCGGCGGCCATACCGGGCGGTCGGTTCAGGCTGCTCTTACCAGGATGGGACTGGAGACTGATTTTGTCTTCACGGAAGGCGAGACACGCACAAATCTGAAGATCATTGATCCGGCAGAGCACACCACGACGGATATCAATGAGCCTGGCTTTTGGGTTTCAAACCAGCTCCTGGACGGTCTGCTGCAGCGCCTGCTTCATCGAATCACACCGGGCGATATCGCGGTTCTCTCCGGGAGTTTGCCGCAGGGTGCCCCCGCTGACACCTATGCGCTCTGGACGACGGTTCTCTCCGATAAAGGAGCGAAGGTTTTTCTCGACGCGGAGGGGGAGCCGCTGAAAATGGGACTTGCGGCCGCCCCCTATCTGATCAAGCCGAATGAACAGGAATTCTCTGATCTGATCAGTCGGACGCTGGAATCTCCCGGATCGTCTGGCCGGGCAGCAAATGTTCCTGAGCCGCACAGACAGGCTGCAAAAGCCCCCGGGCCAAACAGGCAGACGATGAAGACTCCCGGGCCGATCAGGCAGACGGTG
>JAJBVF010000034.1:0-66 GCA_020859965.1 Clostridiales bacterium | reverse complement strand
AAGGCTCCCGAGCCGATCAGGCAGACGGTGAAGGCTCCCGAGCCGATCAGGCAGACGGTGAAGGCT
>JAJBVF010000211.1 GCA_020859965.1 Clostridiales bacterium | reverse complement strand
GTTCCATAGTAAAGATACTGGATCTGGACGCATTGGAGAAGATTGCTCTCCGTTAAAAGATTGTCTGAGTGTCTGTAAATGATGGCGCAGAGTTTTGCATTGCAGGCTTATCTATTTGCATTTTTGATAAAAGAGACCGAAACCTGATAAATGATTGAAAATATTTGACAGATATAGCATGGGGCAGCAGATATGAAGATTTTCATTATCAATCCGGATTGGGGAATGGACAGAGCACAGATGGATCGGGAATGTGAGTTCCTGTCCGCTTTTGTCCGCGAGGATACGATCCTGCATATGGAATGCCTGACAAAGACAAGAGTCTGTCTGGATTCTTCCGCGGATATTGTCATGGCAGGTCCGGAAATTCTGGAGATGACGGTGGATGCGCAGAAAAGCGGTTATGACGCGGTGATCCTTTACTGCTTCAGTGACCCGGTGCTGGAGGCATGCCGGCAGATGGTGGAAATTCCTGTGATTGGCGCCGGGCAGGCAGCCTGCATGATGCTGCCTGTGGTGGGATATCAGGGGGCGATTCTTGTCGCTGACGGAAGAAGGATTCCGGAAAAGAAGGCTTCTTTTTACCGGACGGGACTGGCTGATGGCCGGATCTGCGGGTATGAGGCGGTGGAACTGATTCAAAATACCGATCAAAACGCAGATACAAATATAGCTGCCAGTGCGAACAGAAATACAGATAAGGACGCGGATTGCCTGAAGAGAGCGCTCCTTGTGGCAGGAGAACGGGCATTAAAAAACACACAGGCACAGGTACTGATACTTGGCTGTCTTAGTTTTCTTGGTTTTTCGAAGGAACTGGAGGAGAAACTTCACGTTCCGGTCATTGATCCCGGACCTGCCAGTGTCACATTGGCAGAAGCAGTGGTCTCTCAGGGATTAAGTACAAGCAAAAAGGCGTATCTTTCAGATATAGATTTGGTAACTCATTGACTCAAAAGTGTATTCTGCCAGAACGGGTTTTCCCGGCGGACAGAGGGAAGACACACTTTTGCTCTCATTTGCATTCGCATATATATCAGGAGGAGAAAAGATGAAGAAATTAACCGCACTTGTATTTGCTGCTTCCATGGCTGTGGGTTCCCTGGCAGCATCGGCTACGGCTTTTGCCGACGAAGAAAAGGACACCTGGGTTCTGGCAATTAATGCCACTTTCCCGCCGTTTGAGTCAATTGCTGACAGCACAGATGAATATGTCGGCATTGATATTGAAATCGCTTATTATATCGCTGAAAAGCTGGGCATTGAGCTTGAGATTCAGGATATGCAGTTTTCTGCGCTGGTGCCGACCATGCAGAGCGGCCGTGCGGATATTATCATTTCCGGAATCTCCCCGACAGAAGAGAGACTTGAGGTTCTGGATTTTACGGATTCCTATTACTATCCGATGAACGCGATCATCTGCGCGGAAGGCGATGGGTATGATACGCTGGATGCTCTGGTTGGTAAAAAGATCGGTGTTTCCATGGGGACAAGCTATGCGGAGATCGCACAGTCGGTAGAGGACGCAGAGGTTTCTGAGCTGGACAGCACTCCGCTGATCATCCAGGAGATCCTGAACGGCCGCTGTGACGCAGGTATTTTTGACGCAACACAGGCTGCTGTATTTGTACAGGAAAATGAAGGCCTGGAGATGTATATTATCGAGAGCGAGATCACCAGAGAGGATTCGTTTGCGATCGCGCTGCCGAAGGATTCTGAATATCTGGATACGATTAACGAAATTCTTGCGGAGATGATGGAAGACGGAACCTTCCACGATATTCTTGTGGAATATATCGGTGAGGATTCTACCGCTCAGTATGAAGAAATGCTGGAGACACTGGAAGTAGAAGAGTGACAGAAATGCACCTGGTATCCCGCTTCCCGGTTCATCCGGAAGCGGGGCTGACAGCAGAAAGGAGGAGCTATGTTAGATTTTTCTGCTTTGACCGGATATCTGCCCACACTGAAAAATGCAGTGTTTCTGACACTGGAATTTACGGTGCTGTCTACCATTCTCGGTTATCTTCTGGGCATTGTGCTTTCACTGGTAAAAATATCAAAGCTGCGGCCGCTGAGGGTTTTTGCAGATGTGTATACTTCGATTTTCCGCGGGACGCCTTTGCTGGTGCAGCTGATGCTGATCTATTATGCTACGCCTCAGCTGGTCAGCTATCAGATCACTCCGCTTCAGGCCGGTGTGCTGACGTTTGGACTGAACAGTGCTGCCTACATTTCCGAATCAATCCGGGGCGGAATTCTTTCTGTGGACAAAGGCCAGTGGGAAGCAGCGATGGCTCTCGGTGTTCCGAGAGTGCGGCTTCTGATGAATATCGTTTTTCCGCAGGCATTTAAAAATACGCTGCCTTCGCTGGTGAATGAAACGATTGCGCTCCTTAAGGATTCCAGTATGGTTTCCATCATCGGCGTGGCGGACACGATGCGCTGGGCATCACTGGTGCAGGCGAAGACCTTCCGTGCGTTCGAGGCTTATATTGTTGCGGCGATCATTTACTATGTACTTGTCATGGCGCTTACATATCTGGGCAGCCGTCTGGAAAGGATGGTGCGTGTCAGTGATTAAGATTGAACATTTAAGCAAATCATTTGATCAGCTTGAAGTATTAAAAGATGTCTCTATGGAAATCCATGACGGGGAAGTCGTGGCGATTCTGGGACCGTCCGGTTCCGGAAAATCTACTCTGCTCCGCTGCATCAATCTTCTGGAGAAACCGGATGGCGGAAGTATTAAAATCAATGATGTAAATATTCTGGAAAAGAATGTGGACATTGGGAAGATCCGCAAAAACGTCGGCATGGTTTTTCAGCATTTCAATCTGTTCAGTAATATGACGGTGCTGCGAAACATGACTTACGCGCCGGTCGTGGTGAACAAGCTGAGCAAAAAGGAAGCGGAAGAAAAAGCGCGTGCCCTGCTGGAGCGGGTAGGACTCAGTGAAAAAGCCTCTGAATATCCGAGCCGTCTCTCCGGCGGACAAAAGCAGCGTGTGGCGATCGCGCGGGCACTTGCCATGGAACCGGAGGTTCTGCTCTTTGATGAACCGACGTCAGCACTTGACCCGGAAATGGTAAAAGAGGTTCTGGATGTAATCAAGAGCCTGACTACCACGGGGATCACGATGGCAATTGTCACGCATGAGATGGGGTTTGCACGTGAAGTAGCGGACCGGATCTGTTTTCTGGATGGCGGTTACCTTGTCGAAGACGCGCCGCCGGAAGAGTTTTTCAGCAGCCCGAAATCCGAGCGGGCAAGACAGTTTTTGGAGAAAATTCTGTAGAAAGGCGGCTAAAAGAGACTGTATGGATGGCCAATGCATTTTCTGAGACGGCCATGCAAAGCAGTCATCGCACAGAAAAAATGAGAGACACAGATACATTTGAAAAAATTAATTGGCATGGCGACGCACAATGCGCCGTCATGCTGAGTTTTGATGTCGATGGCGATACAATCTGGAAAAACGGAGCGCGGGATATTCCCGGCGGATCCGCTTTTTTGCGCGCAAATTCTGTGGGAAACTATGGTCCCCGGTGCGCAGTGAGAAGAATTATGGATATTCTGGATGCTCATCATCTTCCGGCTACTTTTTTTGTACCGGCAAAGGTAATGGAAGACCATCCCGGACTTTTTCAGGAGATGGATGCGCGGGGATTTGAGATCGGTCATCATGGCTATCATCATGAGCGCTATGTCGATCTGACACCGGAAGAACAGAGAACTATTATTCAGAAGAGTCAGGAGATTTTCCAGAGAACACTTGGGAAAAAGGCGATTGGCTATCGCACACCTTCCGGAGACTGGTCCGCAGAAACAGCGGGAATCCTGTATGATATGGGTTTTCAGTATTCCAGCTCCATGCGGGGGGACGACCGTCCCTATCGGACTGTGATCGACGGCAAGATCACGGATTTTATCGAAATGGCGCCTAAGTGGGAGCTGGATGATTTTGTTCAGTTTGGCTACAACCTGTATCCCGCGGAGCCGAGCGGTCAGGATCGTATCGCCGGGATCGAACAGGTATTTGACAATTTCCGCCAGGAATTCGACGGCTATTACCGGGAAGGGCTGTGCTTTGTGATCCAGTGCCATCCGCAGATCATCGGATCTCCCGGCAGGCTCAGGATGTATGAGCGGCTGGTCGAATATATGATGGCAAAGGAAAACGTCTGGTTCGGGACTGGTTCGCAGATTGCCGACTGGTGGCGGGAGCACTATTAAAATGGAAGAGATACCTGCTGCAAATACTGACGGAAATCACACGGCTGCAACAGGATCGTCCTGTCTGCAACAGTGATATTTGACAGAAATCATGGCAGAGAATTGTCAGGAAATGTCTGGAAAGAGGTGCGATAGATGAATACAGACGCAGAAGATTTCGTGATGCATGTGGCTGTTACTATAAATCTGGACGGAGAGAGTTTCTGGTCCGGAATGTTTGAAGGAACAGAAAAACGTCCGAAGACGTTATCTATGGGTGACTACGGAATCCGGCGGGGGCTGGACCGTGTTCTGGCTGTTTTGAGACAGCATGAGATCAAGGGAACTTTTTTTGTCCCCGGAATAATCGCAGAGCGGCATCCGGACGCAATAGAAAAAATAATGAGTGAGGATCACGAGATTGCTTTCCATGGCTACAGCCATCGACCGATGCAGACACTGGCAAAAGAGGAAATCTACAGGGAATTTGAAATGGGAACAGAGCTGCTTTTGATGCAGACCGGGAAACGACCGGTCGGATTTCGCGCACCGGAAGGAGAGGTTACGGAAGAGGCTTTTGAGGCTGCGGCAAACTATGGCTATCTCTATTCCAGTTCCCTGTACGATTATGATATGCCGTATCAGCGCGGCGCTCTGGTCGAGATCCCCATGAACTGGAACACTCATGATTTTCCCTATTTTGCTTTTAACTACGGACCGGCTTTTCCGATCGGGCAGAGCCGTGTCTCTTCTTACCAGCGGGTGGAAGAAAACTATATTGAGGAGATGGAGGCTTACCGGCATTATCATCTGACGTATGTTCCTCAGTTTACTCCGCAGAGTATCGGCTCCCCCGGAAAGATTCAGATCCTCGAACACATTCTGGATCATCTGGAGACTATTCGTGATGAGGTAAAGCTTGTCACATGTGAGGAGCTGGCGCAGAGCTTCGCAGAAAAACAGCGTGAAACAGCAGGAATTTCCTGTAAAGCCTGATCTGCGCCGCGTATTTTCGCAGCAAAGATCCGCCGGGCGTATTACAAAGAAAGAAGCACCTGACGAAAGAAACAAATCCGAATCGGGCAGAATGAGGATTTAAAGGCCTGATTCAGATCCTGGATTCAGAATCAGGATTCAGAATCACTATACGTTTCGGGATTCAGAACGGATGCCATATTCTGTACGATCAGTTCCTGAATTTGTCTGCCATAAAGAATGGAGAAATATTCTTCACCTTTGGAATTGATTCTTTTTTCGCAGGAAATTCCGGCCGACAGGCCTTTCTCTGTGGGAAGGGTATAGGTCTGACCGGTTTCCTGATTCACCTCTGTTATTAAATAGTCATTCTCTCTAAGCCATTGCATGATCGGCCGGTAGGATAATTTCTGGTATATCATGGTGTCGATATCTTCGTTGAGCTGTTCCGCGAGCTTCGAGATTGGTTTATCTGCGCGATAGGAAAAATGTTCCAGCACTTCAAGCGGAAATTCTTTCTTATCGCGCTTTCTGGGTCTGCCTCCTATGTATCCAGTTTTCGCTTATCGATGAACTCCATATACGCACCTCACATATAATTCTTGTTCTGATTTATTTTATAACATTTCTTTTCATATTTCCATATGTAAGACCAGATACTGGAAGGATTTGCTGAAAATAAGGAACGGTTTTCTGTTGCCTGGATTGCTGTTTATACCTGGCTGTATCCGGTCAGCCTGTATCATTCAATAGAAAGCTCTTGACAAATACCATATGGGGGTATATTATACTCACAAAGATACCCGATGGGGGTATTTTAGACAGAATTTCTGCAATAGTCTGGAAGTGACAGGTATTTTTCAGGGAAAAGAATAAGGAGATAAAATCCGTGGAAGATAAAAAAGACAGAAGAGAAGAAAATAAGGTAAATGAAACAAGCGAAACAAATGAAACAGATGCTGAAGTCTGTTGCTGCTGCAAAAAGACCGAGCGCACGGAGGAAGAGCGCAGGAAATTGATCAATCGGCTGAATCGTATTGAGGGACAGATTCGGGGTATTCGTGGGATGCTGGAGCGGGATGCCTATTGCAATGATATTCTGATCCAGTCGGCAGCGGTTAACGCGGCGGTAAATTCATTTAATAAAGAGCTTCTCTCCAGCCACATCCATACTTGTGTGGTGCGGGACATCCGGGAAGGGAAGGACGAAGTGGTGGACGAGCTCGTCGCAACGATCCAGAAGCTGATGAAGTAGAGCGGAAAAGAAGGGAGTAACGATATGGATCAGTATACAGTAACGGGAATGAGCTGTGCCGCCTGCTCCGCGCGGGTGGAGAAGGCGGTCTCGAAGGTGCCTGGGGTGACCTCGTGTTCGGTCAGCCTGCTGACGAATTCCATGGGCGTGGAAGGTACTGCTTCTCCGGATGAGATTATCCGTGCGGTACAGGAAGCGGGGTATGGCGCTTCCCAAAAAGGCGGAGCAAAGGGGACAGCTTCCGGGGCTTCTGGGAACGGGGGCAGTATGCAGTCAATCGCGGAGCAGGAAGCGGCACTGGAAGATCATGAGACCCCCAAACTGAAGCGCAGGCTGATCGCGTCGGTTGGATTTCTGATTGTATTGATGTACTTTTCGATGGGCCATATGATGTGGGGATGGCCGCTGCCTGCCTGGTTCGAGGACAATCACGTGGCGATGGGGCTGGTGCAGCTTCTTCTTGCTGCTATTATCATGGTGATCAATCAGAAATTCTTTATCAGCGGCTTTAAAAGTCTGTGGCACCGCTCACCGAATATGGATACACTGGTGGCGCTCGGTTCGACGGCTTCCTTTGTCTGGAGCGTCTACGCTCTGTTTATGATGACAGATGCGCAGGTTCATGGCGACATGGATGCGGTCATGACTTATATGCATGAGTTTTATTTTGAGTCTGCGGCGATGATCCTGACGCTGATCACGGTCGGCAAAATGCTGGAGGCGCGGTCAAAAGGGAGGACGACGGATGCGCTTAAGAGTCTGATGAAGCTTGCTCCGAAGAACGCGGTGGTGGTGCGCAACGGGGCAGAGGAGACCGTACCGATCGATCAGGTGCAAAAAGGGGATGTCTTTGTTGTTCGTCCGGGTGAAAATATACCGGTGGATGGCAGGATTCTGGAAGGCAACAGCGCGGTCAATGAGGCAGCTCTGACCGGAGAGAGCATTCCGGTCGACAAGACAGTGGGTGATCTCGTATCTGCGGCGACGGTCAATCAGTCCGGTTTTCTCAAATGCGAGGCGACGAGAGTCGGAGAGGATACGACATTGTCTCAGATCATTAAGATGGTCAGCGATGCAGCCGCGACAAAAGCGCCGATCGCCAAGATTGCCGATCAGGTCTCCGGTGTGTTTGTTCCGACTGTAATTACCATAGCAGTGATTACGACAATTGTGTGGCTGCTTGCGGGTCAGACGCTGGCCTTTGCCCTGGCGCGGGGCATTTCAGTGCTGGTGATCAGTTGCCCGTGCGCATTGGGACTTGCGACGCCGGTGGCGATCATGGTTGGAAACGGCATGGGCGCTAAGAACGGCATTCTCTTTAAGACGGCGGTGTCTCTGGAGGAAGCAGGCAAGGTGCAGATCGTCGCACTGGATAAGACGGGGACGATCACCAGTGGTGAGCCGAAGGTGACGGATCTTCTTCCGGCGGACGGTGTGACAGAGCGGGAGCTTTTGGCGTATGCCTATGCGCTGGAACAAAAGAGTGAGCATCCGCTGGCAAAGGCAATCCTGCTGCGCGGGCAGGAAGAACAGCTGATTCCGGACGAAGTGACGGATTTTCAGGCACTGCCGGGAAATGGGCTTTCTGCAGTGCTTAGAAAGAAAGACAGAATCAGCGAATCCGGCGGAGTACTTCTTGGCGGCAGCCTGAACTTCATCAAAAGTCAGACGAACGTCTCCCCGCAGATGGAAACGCAGGCACAAAGCCTGGCGGAGCAGGGGAAAACGCCGCTGCTGTTTACAAAGGACGGGGAATTACTCGGTATCATCGCTGTAGCAGATGTGATCAAAGAAGACAGTCCGCAGGCGGTGAAAGAGCTGCAGAATATGGGCATCCGTGTTGTGATGCTGACCGGCGACAACGAGCGCACCGCCCGGGCGATCGGAGCGCAGGCCGGGGTTGATGAGGTGATTGCCGGCGTACTTCCAGATGGGAAGGAAAGCGTCATCCGTCAGTTAAAGGAAAGTGCACAATCTTCTGAAGTAAAGGTTGCCATGGTCGGAGACGGGATCAATGACGCGCCGGCGCTTACGAGAGCGGACATCGGTATTGCGATCGGAGCAGGTACAGACATCGCAATTGATGCAGCGGATGTGGTGCTGATGAAAAGCCGTCTTTCCGATGTGCCGCTGGCGCTGCGGCTTGGCCGCGCCACGCTGCGCAACATCCACGAAAACCTGTTTTGGGCGTTCATTTATAATGTCATCGGCATCCCGCTGGCGGCTGGCGTTCTGATCCCGCTGGGGCTGACGCTTGACCCGATGTTCGGCGCGGCGGCGATGAGCCTGAGCAGCTTCTGCGTGGTGAGCAACGCGCTGCGGCTGAACCTGTTCCGCACGAACCGCAGGGACGAGGCGGCGGCGCAGGATGTGACCACGCTGCGCATCAAAGGGATGAGGTGCGCCCCCTGCGAGGCCCGCGTGCCGGAAGCGCTCTCCGGACTTCCCCGCGT
>JAJBVF010000361.1 GCA_020859965.1 Clostridiales bacterium | reverse complement strand
AAAACGAGGTGTATCAAACACGTACCGTTTTACGGCTGCCAGTCATTTGCAGATATTTTTTATATTCCCGTTGTCCGCAGGCTCTTGTTTTGTTGTTTAGCGTTTCGCAAGCTCTTCCGTGATATCCTCCCAGGTCAGACCGCGCTCAGACATAAGCACCATGACATGGTAGAGAAAATCCGATATCTCATAGATAACCTCTTCCGGATCCGGATTTTTCGCCGCGATAATAATCTCCGTAGCCTCCTCACCAACTTTTTTGAGTATTTTATCAATTCCTTTGTCAAACAGATAGTTCGTGTAAGATCCTTCTTTCGGATGTACTTTCCGATCCTCGATGACCGCAAATACTTCCTCGAATACACTGAGTGGATTGGATGAGTCGTATTCCTTCTTTAAAACCGTTTGATAGAAACAGCTTCTGTTTCCGGTATGGCAGGCGGCTCCTATCTGTACGACCTTCGCAAGAAGCGTATCGTTGTCACAGTCGATCGCAAGCTCGCGCACATACTGAAAATGGCCGGAAGTCAGTCCCTTTACCCAAAGCTCCTTGCGGCTTCGGCTCCAGTAGGTCATCCTGCCGGTGCGGATGGTCGCCTCATAGGCTTCCTCATTCATATAGGCTACCATAAGTACTTCCATCGTACGGTAATCCTGCACTACCACCGGAAGCAGTCCATCACTGTTCGTACGAATCTCTTCCCAGCGAAGAGAAGCTTCATATGTATTTACAGCTATCCCTTCTCCAAGGAGCGAATGCTTTTCCTCCATAAACGGAAAATCCCTTTTCACAAAATCCATGCTGAAAATGCCTGTCGCACGCCCATCAGACAAAAGTTCCGCAGCTGTCTTTGTCTCAAACGTATCCAGCGCGCAGCAGATCATCTCCCACTGATTTGCTGAAAAGCCATAAGAATACAACAATGAAGAATCCAGCAGCACGACACCATCCAGAAGCTCCGCCTGCCCCACAGCTGCCTGAATTTCGTCTGCAGTTTTAACGCAGGCCAGTATCCGTTCCTGCCCGAAGCGAGCGGACGCTTCACCGATCAGATCGCGGTTCGACTGCTTCGCATAATTCAAAAACACCTTTCTGCAGCCGGCATAGATCAGCTTTTTCACATCCTCCAGCCGCCGGATATTTCCACCCCCATACATGGGCAGATCAGTAGCACGACCGATTTGTTTGATCAGGCCAATCGTCTCATTATGCTCTTTGTCCCCCTCAGAAAGGTCAAAAAGCAACAGCGCATCTGCTCCCATATTTTCACAGGATGCCGCGAATTCTCCCACATCCTCGCAAAACACGGTCGTTTCCAACGGGCTTTTTAGCAGAGCACCGTTTTTCAGATATAATGGAACAATCAGTTCTTTGTATTTCATAAGGTCTCTCCTCGTAACACATGATAGTCTTCTGTTATTAAAGTCTGTAATGCCTTTAAAGTCTGAAAAGCCTATAAAGTTCCTTTCGTCGACAGAACATCCCGGATCCGCTCATCATAGCTGCATGCTTCATCCAATGCTTTTGCAAATGCCTTAAACATTCCTTCTGCCATATGATGGCTGTTTCCATCACGCAGCATGCAAAAATGAAGATTCATCGCCGCTGAGTAGGATACCGCGTAAAAAAATTCGCGAACCATCTCCGTGTCAAATTCACCGATCCGTTCCGTCGGAAAAACCGCATCCGAGCAGAAAAAAGGCCGGCCGCTCAAATCCAATGCGCACAGTACCAGCACTTCATCCATTGGCAAAATACGGTCTCCGTAACGGCGAATTCCTTTTTTATCTCCTGTTGCCTGGCGGATTGCTTCCCCAAGCACAATGCCGGTATCCTCAATCGTGTGATGACAGTCCACCTGCAGATCCCCATTCACTTCTACTTCCAGATCAAACAGACCATGTCTGGCAAAACCATCCAGCATATGATCAAAAAAACCGATGCCCGTATGAATGGAAGATTTTCCTGTTCCATCCAGATTCAGGAAAATGCGGATCTGCGTCTCTTTTGTATTGCGTATGACCTCTGCTGTTCTGCCCATACTGTCCTCTCCTTTATTAAACAATTCTTCCCGCATTTTGTGCAGGCAAACCTTTGTTTTATTCAAATCTTACGCGAATGGAATTGGCATGTGCTGTCAGTGTCTCCGCATTCGCAAACGCAATAATGTCATCCTTTACCGGCTCCAGAGCCTCTCTGGAATAATAAACGATACTGGACTTTTTAATAAAATCGTCCACAGAGAGCGGAGAGAAAAACTTCGCCGTCCCATTAGTAGGAAGGACATGGTTCGGACCCGCGAAATAATCGCCCAGCGGCTCGCTGCTGTGTTCTCCGATAAAGATCGCGCCCGCGTTTTTAATCTTCATCATCACTTCAAACGCATTTTTTGTCACAATTTCCAGGTGCTCCGAAGCGATGGCATTTGCGGTGTCGATCGCCTGCTCCATCGTTTCCGCAAGCAGAATATAGCCGTACTGATCCAGAGATTTCCGGATAATATCCGCGCGGGAAAGTACCTTTAAATATTCCTCCGTTTCATCAGAAACCTGCTTTGCCAGTTCTTCACTGGTAGTGATAAGAATGGCGGAAGCCATCTCATCATGCTCCGCCTGAGAAAGCAGATCTGCTGCCACATAGTGTGCATTTGCGGTCTCATCCGCAAGCACTAAGATTTCGCTGGGTCCGGCAATCGAATCAATGCTGACATGCCCATAGACCGTCTTTTTCGCCAGTGCCACAAAAATATTCCCAGGACCCGTGATTTTATCCGCTTTTGGAATGCTTTCCGTCCCAAACGCGAGCGCGGCGATCGCCTGAGCGCCTCCCACCTTGTAGACTTCATCCACACCGGCTTCGCACGCAGCAACAAGTGTAGAAGGCGGAACTTTTCCGTCTCGTCCGGGCGGTGTAGTCATCACAATTCTGCCCACTCCGGCTACCTTCGCCGGAACAATATTCATCAGCACAGAAGACGGATACACTGCCTTTCCGCCCGGTACATACACTCCTACGATTCCAAGAGGCGTAATCTTCTGGCCCAGCATCGTACCATTCTCAGTACTGTCAAACCAGCTGTATCTTCTCTGTTTTTCGTGGTAGCTTCGGATATTGACAAGAGATTTGCGGATCACCGTAAGCAGATCCTGATCAACCTTCTCATAAGCTTCCGCGATTTCCTCTTTTGTCACACGGACATTGGAGGCATTAATCTCCACTTTATCAAACTGCCTGGTATATTCAAAAACCGCAGTGTCCCCTTTTTCTTTGACCGTCTGTACGATCTCTTTCACACGCTCCTCATATCCCCCATAGCTGTCCGGGCTGCGCTTCAGCAGCTGTGTAAGAATATCCTTCCTGGTCTCATCTGTCAAACGAACAATTCTCATAATTCATGCCCATCCTTTCCTGACCTTTTGTCCCTTGTATCCTATTATCTACCCATTCACGCAGGCACTCAGCTCCTGCAGAAGCTTTGTGATCCGTTCATTTTCCATTCGCATACTGACCGGATTTACCACCACTCTGGCAGAAAGCGGGCATACTTCTTCAAGCACGACCAGACCATTCTCCCGCAGCGTGGAACCGGTCTCCACAATATCAACGATCACTTCAGACAGACCAACGATCGGCGCCAGTTCAATCGAGCCATTGAGTTTTATGATCTCTACTGTCTGATTTTTCTGATCATAAAAATACTCCTTCGCAATGTCGGGATATTTGGTAGCCACACGAATACGCTCCTGCCCCTTCAGAAGTTCTCCTGCCGATGCCGGTCCGCAGACACACATCCGGCACTTTCCAAAGCCAAGATCCAACGCCTCATAAATCTTCCGATGCTCTTCCATGATCACATCCTTACCGACTATACCAATATCTGCGGCGCCATATTCCACATAGGTCGGCACATCCGGACCTTTTGCCAGAAAAAAACGAAACTTCAGTTCATCATTTACAAAAATCAGTTTGCGCGTCTTTGGATCATTGATCTCTTCACAGGTGATCCCTACTTTTTCAAACAGCTCCAGTGTCTGTTTTGCCAGCCGCCCTTTGCAGAGCGCAAACGTCAGATAACGCTCTTCACTCATGGTCTTCCTCCTACAATTCTACCGTCAGCTCACAGGCGGCATCCGTTGCATACTGCCTGCATTCTTCCCGCGTACGCTCCCCGGTAATGCGGACAAGCTCCACCTGAATCCCCTTCTGCCGCAGAGCAGACGCGCGCGCGATCGCTTCCGGCTGTTTTTCACTTTCATAGATGATCATGCAATGGTTGCCAGGCACTTCCGGATGAATCTTCTGCCTGGACAATGCCAGGAGCAGCTGATCAATCTCAGCCACAAAACCGACTGCCGGCGCATCCTTTCCAAAATGTCGAAGCAGTCCATTGTACCGCCCGCCTTTTAAAATGGCTGCCCCGGTGCCAAAGGTGTAACCCCGGAACTGGATTCCCGTATAGTACATGTAGCGGCTTAAAAGCCCCAGGTCAAACGACACGTAGCTTTCCACTTTGTAGAGCTTCAGTGTCTTCCAGATCTCCCGCAGACGGGCGACTGCCTGCAGAGCCTGCGGATTATCTGTCAGCGATTCCGCGCGGTCTAATACTTCTTCTGTTCCAAACAGGCCGGGAAGCGCTGTAAGGCATCGCTTCAGCGAGGAGCCGATTTTCTTCTCTGAAAGAAGTTTTTCCGCCCCAAAGGTATTTTTGTTGGAGATCAGCTCCTTCATCTCCGCCGCACCCTGCTCATCAAAGCCAGCTTCCCTGATCAGTGCGTCAAAATAGCCGCAATGTCCAAGACTGATCTGAAACTCTTTCAGCCCCGAGGCAAGCAGCATCTGAACCGTCAGAGCAATCACTTCCGCATCCGCGTCCGCACTGTCGTCTCCGATCAGTTCTCCTCCGATCTGCGTCGTCTCCTTCAGACGCCCCTGATAACTGGAATTGTTGATAAAAGTATTTCCCAGATAGGTAAGGAGCAATGCCATATTATCATTTAAAAAATATTTGGAAGCCGCACGAGCCACCGGAGGGGTGAAATCCGGCCGCAGCACAAGAGTATTTCCTTCCCGGTCAAAAAACTTGTAAAGCTCTCTGGAAGGAATCGTCCCGATCTCACGGCTGAATACATCAAAAAACTCAAACGTAGGCGTTTCGATATCACGATAACCGTAGGATCTGATCACGGTATGCAGGCGATCCTGCAAAGCCAGCTTCTGCTCACATTCCTTACTGTAAATATCCCGGACGCCTTCCGGTGTATGTAATATTTTCTGCATAATGGTCCTCTCCTGAAATCAGACAGGGAACGATTTTCCCTACCGTTCACTGTAAGCAATCGGATGGGACAGGTTCCTGCGCCCCTGTGCATCATAAAATTCACAGACGGCCGTTTTCCCGCCGCCTTTCCTATTGTACGCAAAAATACGGCAATTGTCCAGACTGTTCTTTATCCTCTCTCATCCAGATCACGCTGCAGAGCATCGAGATAAGGTACAAGCAAGCCGCCTCTTGGTTCAATATAATAATTCTGATCCAGTTCCATATAGCGAAAACTCTTCCTTCCTCCTTCTTCCGCCCGTTTCCAGAATTTCATCATGTCACGATATGGAAGGTAAAACAGCTCATTCCGTGTGCTGAAAAACAGGATCAGAAAAGAAATCCCTCCCTGCTCTTCAAAACGCGTCATAAATTCTACCTGATGCGGATGAATATTCTGCAGTGCAAAAGAGTCTACCGCGCATTCCTTCGCATCAAAACAGACTGGAATCCCCTGGACTACGCCGATATAATCCACCGTGCTCTTCTGTTCAAAATAGGCAAGCGTGATATGACGCTCATCTTTATCAATTTTCAATGGAGTGATCGGCGTCGGTATTTTCTGGATCAGCGCCAGCTTTTTTTCCAGATAAAGCTCATTCGTACGGTTAATCAGTTCCTCAAGCGTCGAGCCGCGCAGCCCCCGTGTATTCCATGTTGCCATGTATCCTCCTGATTTTTTCTGTGAACAGTTAAAACAAATCTGTCAATCTTCGCAATCTGAAGCACCCGGTGCGCCGGGAAACGACTGATATCGTTCCTGTAATCATAATTCACGCTTCGCATTCATGATCGTTCCAAATAATTCAGGCACCGGATCGCGGAAAATCTTCCCGGAAAGATAAGAAAGCGCCCCATCCACCTGTGGAAATTCCAGCCGGTACGCATGAAGCAGCTGACAGTTCAGGCCATAAGAATCCCGATATGCTCTGTTTATACCCGGATCACCATATTTTCTATCACCAAGAAGCGGATGCCCGATGAATGCGAGATGCGCCCGTATCTGATGACTGCGTCCGGTGATCAGGTGTACTTCCAACAACGTCAGATCTCTGGTTTCAGAAAGAACCCGATAGCCTGTTTCAATCTTCCGCCTGCCACTGGAAGGGATATCTGAGACCGTCACTGTATTTGTATGACCGTCTTTTTTCAGGTATCCCCGAAGGATTCCTTCCCCCCGCATCCTTCCGCACACGATACAGCGATAATATTTTCGGATACTTCTCTCTTTCAGCAGGCGGTTCATCGTCTGGAGTCCGGCCAGACTGATTCCCGACACAACAATTCCGCTTGTATTGCGGTCAAGCCGATTACAGATGGATGGTCTTACCATCTGCATCTGCTCCCGTGTCATACAGCCGGAAGCAAGCAGATAAGCATTCAGATATTCCACAAGAGAAACATCTTGCGGCATAGCTTTCTGGGAAAGAATACCGGCAGGCTTGTGGAACAAAAGTATATGATCATCCTTGTAAAGAACGGAAGGCGGATGCACTCCAGGCACCAGTTCCGGTACAAATCCTGCGGGGTTCTGTGCTTCCGGGCCGGAAACCACAGTACCGGGACCCCCCGGCTGCGGCAGACCTGCTACGCCGGACTGCGGTGAAAACGGTGTGCCGGCTTTCAATAACGGTGCAGTGGATTTTGCATCCGAAAGAGAGACTCCGCCGAACTTTTCATATGTTTCATCTGAAAAAAACAGCTTCACAAGGTCTCCCGGCTGCAACAGTTCATTTCCCTGCGCTTTTTTCCCGTTTAATGTAATGTTTTTTTTGCGCAGCATCTTATACAGAAAGCTTTTCGGTGCATTGCGCATATATCTGGCAAGCAGCTTATCCAGGCGCTGTCCGGCCTCCGCCGCCGTAATTGTAATCTGTTTCATAATCCTCCGGTTTTCCAGAAACTGCGCATCAGAGCGCAAGCCCGAGCAGCGTATGATAAATCAACTCATCCCGTGACAACTCCGGATATCGCTCATCCGGCGTAAAAGAGATTCCTTCACGATATTTCTCCGGATTCTGCGCAATCAGCGCGATTCTCTGCAGATACGGTTTAAATTCCTTCATCACTTTTACCTGCATTTCCGGAAATCCGCCGGAAGAAAGATACTGGCGGATATGCTTTTCCAGATAAGCCGGATCTGTTTTGGTATCGGATGTAAAACAAACTACCTGGTTTCCGCATACTACAACTGCTTCCACCAGACTCGTGTGCTCATAAGCCGTGATTACAAGCTCATAACCGACCGTGAGATTCCCAGCGGCGTTTTGTACTGCCTGATAACGCTCATCCGGCATCGGCTTCTGCATCAGCATCATAATCAGTCCGACGGCAGATCTGCAGGCAGGCAGACAGCCCAGGATTGCAATTACAGTAAAGAGATTCAGGCGGGACTTCACAGTAATATAGCCAATGACATAAAGTCCGATCGGCAGAATAAACATTGCCAGCGTCATTAAAAATCTCTTTTTTTTCTCATATCTGACATAACCGTAACTCCCTTTCTTTACCTTTTTCATAAAGTATTCATCTCCTCTTACGTTTTTTCGTATCCCGGGCACCGGTGCCGGAGGGACGACTTTTCTGTACCTTTTTTCTGCCAGTATCTCCGGATTTTTTAACCGACGTCAATTCCTTCTCCCTGCGCGGCCGGATCAGACATTCCGGCCCATATCCGATCAGATCCGTTCTTCCGGCGATTTTCAGAGCCTCCACTACCAGCTCGTAATTTTCCGGCTTCCGATACTGGATCAGTGCACGCTGCAGCTTCTTTCTGCGCGGATTCTTTTCCACATAGACAGGCTTCATCGTCCGCGGGTCCAGCCCGGTATAATACATACAGGTCGATATCGTGGACGGTGTCGGATAAAAATCCTGTACCTGCTCCGGCATATAGTGCAGGCTCTGCAGATAACAGGCCAGCTCCACCGCTTCTTTCATGGAGCAGCCCGGATGGGAAGACATCAGATATGGAACCAGATACTGGTTCATACCACAGGAGCGATTCATTTTCTGCCAGGCATCCGTAAATCTCA
This sequence comes from Clostridiales bacterium, assembly GCA_020859965.1. Classification (GTDB taxonomy): domain Bacteria; phylum Bacillota; class Clostridia; order Lachnospirales; family Lachnospiraceae; genus Choladousia. The sequence continues at coordinate 705 of JAJBVF010000361.1, read as the reverse complement.
GGTAAACGCTGTGTTCCGGTTTTCCCATCATTTCCAGCACCGGACCGGACACATGCTCCGGGGCCACCTTCAACTGTCCGCTTACATGGTATTTTACCAGCTCACGGAAAAATGCATCCGATGGATCCGCCATCAGATAATCGAAACGGATTCCGGAACGGATAAATACTTTTTTCACCTTCGGAATCTGCCGCAGGCGGCGCAGAAGAATCACGTAATCACTGTGATCCGCGTCCAGATTTTTACATGGTGCCGGAAAAAGGCACTGTTTCTTTTTGCATACCCCATGCTCGAGCTGTTTTTTGCAGGCAGGATGCCGAAAATTCGCCGTCGGACCTCCAACGTCATGAATATAACCTTTGAAATCCGGATCCTGCGTCATTGCCTGCGCTTCCCTCACGATGGAATCGTGGCTGCGCACCTGAACGATCCGCCCCTGGTGAAAGGTCAGTGCGCAGAAGCTGCAGCCGCCAAAACAGCCGCGATTGCTGACCAGGCTGAACTTCACTTCCTCAAGAGCGGGAATCCCGCCCTGCGCGTCATAGGAAGGATGCCAGGTACGGCAATAAGGAAGATCATAGACGTCATCCATCTCCTGCATGAACAGCGGTTTCGACGGAGGATTCTGTACAACATAGACCGTGCCATAGGGCTCCACCAGACGCCTCCCGGAAAATGGATCCGTATTGCAGTACTGTGTATAAA
>JAJBVF010000057.1 GCA_020859965.1 Clostridiales bacterium | reverse complement strand
TCCTTTAACCTTCCGGTGAGAAAGCTGATCAATTACGGATTCCTGGTGCTGGCAATGAATGCGGGCCTTGACAGCGCGATCATGGATCCGACGAATCGGGATATGTTGGGGTTGGTGTATTCGACAGAGGCGCTTCTCGGACTGGATGATTATTGTATGGAATATATTGGAGCTTACAGAGATGGTCTGATCGGGCCGGTGAAGAAATGACAGCGTGACGCTCGTCTGGCATCGATTGCGGCGGACCGGGAGGTTCGGATAGAAACAGATTAGAAATAACACAGGAAACAAATGCATGAGAATAACCTCATGCAATGATTCAGACAAGGAGGTATATTATGTCAAAGATTACTGAAGTTGCGGAACTGGTAGAAAAAGGAAAGGCCAAGCTGGTAGGACCGGCTGTACAGGCAGCACTGGATGAGGGCTGCGATCCGATGGACATCCTGAATCAGGGTATGATCGAGACGATGGGCGTGGTAGGTGAGAAATTTAAAAATGGCGAGATCTTCGTACCGGAGATGCTCGTAGCGGCACGCGCGATGAAGAAGGGCGTGGAAGTTCTCAAACCGCATCTGGCGACCGGTTCGACCGGAGCAAATGGAAAAGTTATCATCGCGACCGTTTCCGGCGACCTGCATGACATCGGGAAAAATCTGGTGGCGATGATGATCGAGAGCGCGGGCTTTGAGGTTGTTGACCTTGGAGTGGATGTTTCGACTGAGAAGGTTCTGGAGGCATACAAAGAGAACCCGGATACAAAGATTATCTGCCTGTCTGCTCTGCTGACGACGACCATGCCGGCGATGAAAGATACGGTAGCGGCTCTCAATGAGGCGGACTTCCGCAGCAATATCAAGATAATGGTAGGCGGTGCGCCGATCACGCAGGAATTTGCGGATGAGATCGGAGCGGACGGATATTCTGAGGATGCGGCAAGCGCGGCAACCCTGGCAAAGAACCTGGTGGCAGCAGCGTAAGAAACTGAAGCTATGTGTCCGGCCTGCAATCTGTAAGAAAAAAGATAAGTGCTGTCCCGCTTTGCAAAAAGTGCATTGTAGGACAGCACTTTTTGTGTTACACTAAAATCAATCAGAAAATAACGGATGCATCATGGACTTGTGAGGATACTGAGGGGTTAGGGCGTTTTAACGGAAAGAGAGGCTCTGACCCGGATAAACCGGAACTCCGGTTTTATCATTTTACGAAAAAAGTGTTCTTAAGTGTCTAAATATAGAAAGAGGAGGTTGCGATGGTTCGGGTGTCTTTTGTCAGGGAGGGAGAGAGTATTTTTGTGCCGGAAGGCACTACCGTGCTGGAAGCGGAGATTCTGGCAGGACTGAAGCCGGATGCTCCCTGCGGAGGAACGGGAAAGTGTGGGAAATGTCTGGTGCAGATACTGGAGATTGCGCCTGATGAAAGCGTGGATCGAAAGGACAGACCGCTTGTGCGTGCCTGCCAGATGAAGGTGACCGCCGATATTTTTGTCGATACCCTGCATTCGCAGAAGAATGAACACGCGATATTGACAGAAGGCTATCTGCGCCCGGTGCAGTATCATCCGGGACTTTCGCTGCATCAGATCAGACTTGATAAGCCTGAAGCTGGAGAGAAACGGTCGGATTGGGAGCGTATGCTGGAGCAGTTGCCGCGAATCGGGGCGGAGGCGTCCGGGGAAATGGATCTGGCACTTGCCGCCTCGCTTTATGACAGACGAATGGAATCTGCCAGATGGTATGCTGTTTATACAGAGGGAGAGGTCCTGGATCTTCGTCGTGAACCGGGGCGCATCTGTTTTGCTGCATTTGACATTGGGACGACGACGGTAGTCGGGTATCTGCTGGATGCGAAGGATGGGAGCACTCTGGCGGTGGAAAGCCGTCTGAATCCACAGGTGCAGTATGGGGCGGATGTGATTTCGCGTGCCAATTACGCGCTGGAGCATGGGACGAGTGTTCTGAGCGGCTGTATCCGCGCGGCGGTAAATGAGATGCTGCAGGCGCTTGCTGCGCAGGCGGCGGTGGGAACGGAAGATATTTTTCAGATCAGTATCGTTGGAAATACCTGTATGCACCATCTGTTTCTGGGGATTTCACCGGGGAGTCTGGTACATGCGCCTTATACGCCTGCCATTAGTCAGCCGCTGACGCTGCGCGCCGCTGATTACGGGCTGGATGTACATCCGAAAGCGCAGCTGCTGATGCTTCCGGTCATTGCCGGTTATGTCGGGGCAGACACCTGTGCCTGTCTGATGGCAGTGCGGCCGGATCAGAAGGAAGAGATCACACTGTTGCTGGATATCGGTACGAATGGCGAGATGGTTCTCGGAAACCGCAGCAGGCTGATCGCCTGTTCGACCGCTGCGGGGCCTGCGTTTGAGGGGGCGAAGATTACCTGCGGAATGCGCGGAGCCGCGGGTGCCGTGGATCATGTTTTCTATAAAGATGGAGTCTGGAGCTATACGACCATCGGCGGAGCGCCTGCGATCGGATTGTGCGGATCCGGTCTGATCGATCTGACTGCCTGTCTGCTTCGCGCCGGCCTGATCGATGAAAATGGCAGACTGGAGAGCGGCCAGGAGGATCCGCAGGTGTTTGTACTTGTCTCACCGGAAGATTCCGGAAATGGGAAAGGCGTTTATCTGACACGGAAGGATGTCGGGGAAGTGCAGCTTGCGAAGGCGGCGATCGCAGCCGGGATAGAGCTTTTGATGGAAGAGCTTCAGGTGACAGAGGACGACATTGCAGAAGTATGTATTGCCGGAGCGTTTGGCAGCTATATGAATCCGGTGAGTGCCGGAGAGATCGGGATGTTTCCGCGTTCCCTGACCGGTCGGGTACGGTCGATCGGAAATGCGGCCGGAGAAGGAGCGAAGCTTGCCCTGCTTTCCTTAGAAGAATGGAAAGCGGCGGAGACTCTGGCGCGTGAAACAGACTTTCTTGAGCTGGCGGCATTGACGGATTTTCAGGATTGTTTTGTAGAACAGCTGGGATTTGAGACCGCGTGAATATGGAAACGGAGAACGGAAACAGGAAAAACGAAAACGGAGAACGGGAACGCAGCCGTGCCTGGAAATATGAATGGAGGGGAACCGAAATTGATCGATATGGAGAAACTAAGAAGGCAGGGAGAAGCGCAGGGCTTTTCTCATGTTGCGCATCTGGATTGTACTACTCTTGAGCTGCGGCCGGAGGTGCGCCAGATGTGTGAGGCAAATACCTGTCATATGTATGGTAAATGCTGGAGCTGCCCGCCTGGCTGCGGTTCTCTGGAGGCGTGCCGGGAAAAGATCGGGAAGTATCAGGAAGGCATTATTGTTCAGACGGTCGGGGAACTGGAAGATGAGCTGGACGGTGAGACGATGATGGAGACCGAGCAGCGGCACAAAGAGAATTTTTACGCATTTGAGAAGATTCTTCGGGAACAATACCCTGGGATGCTTGCGATCGGAGCGGGATGCTGCACAAAATGCAAAACATGCACTTACCCGGATCAGCCGTGCCGTTTTCCGGATGAAGCATTTTCCTCCATGGAAGCGTATGGCATGCTGGTCACGCAGGTTTGTCAGGCGAACCATCTGGACTATTATTATGGACCCTGCACGATTGCTTATACAAGCTGTTACCTGCTGACGAAGCTCTTACAGTAGATGGAGGGATATTATGACATTACTGGAGGAACTGCGGCAATCCATTGAAGACGGACATCCGGGAGAGACCGAAAAGCTGGTGGAGACTGCACTGGCACAGCAGGTCGATCCTATGCGCATTGTGGAAGAGGCCATGATGCCGGCGATGCGCACGATGGGTGAGCGATATAAGAATCAGGATGCGGATATTCCCCGTATTCTCGCGGCAGCCCGCTGTATCCGTTCCGGATTCGCATTGATTGAAAAAGAGGATGCGTCGTTCGAAGAGCACAATATCGGAACGGTGATCGTCGGTACAGTAGAAGGTGATCTTCATGATGTCGGGAAAAATCTGGTCGCGCTTATGTTCCGCAGCGCTGGATTTCGTGTAATCGATCTGGGCGTGGATATCTCAGAAAAGCAGTTTCTGAAGGCGGTTCGTGAGACGCCGGAAGTACAGATCGTATGCATTTCTTCTCTTCTTAGCACGGCGTTGCCGGAAATGAAGCAGGTAGTAAAAACGCTGCGGCGCAACGATCCGGAGAAAAAATATAAAATTATGGTGGGCGGCGGCGCAGTGACCCGGCAGCTGGCTGAAAGCATGGGGGCGGACGCCTATACTGAAAACTGCGTGGAGGCGGCGGAAGTCGCGAAGACATTTATTGTGTGAGGAGAGTAAGTGAAACTTTCATCTGCCTGGCTGTATGAGCAGCTTGTAAAAAAATATAAAATTACGGAGGCAGCAGGGCTGTCCGGCAGGGACAGCTATCTGCGCCCGTTTTTTGGAAATCCTATGTATGGCGGGGAGCGCACGGGGCATGTGTGTGTGATACCGGTTGCGTCAGAGCAGGAAATCCGGGAATTGCAGAAGAAGGGACTGTCGGACAGGAACTTCTTTGTGTTCGTGCTTTGTGCGGATGTGACGGACTGTGATGGGACAGACTGTGACGGGATGGACCGAGGAGTGACGGACTGTGATGGGACAGACCGTGGCGAAATGGAACGCGGTATGACAGACCGTGGCATGACAGACCGTGGCGGGATGGACTGTGATATGACGGATCGTGGCAGGATGGATCGTGGTGAGATTGACCGTGATATGGCGGATCGCAGTGGGACGGACAGAAGATTTGACACATTTCGCGTGACCTGGGAGAAAAACATGCCGGGCAGTGCCTGCGTGTGCGTGACGATGGCAGGCAGTGACGGAAGTAGTGAAAAGAACAGAAACAGTGAAAAGAACAGAAACAGTGAAAAGAACAGAAATAATGAAGAGAACAGAAGCGGCAGAATGAATGGCGCGGCGGAAATTCTGAATTATCTTCAGGAAATATTTGACACCTGCGATGCGTGGGAAGAACGGGTGAGCGGATTGCTGGCCGGAAATGCCGGAATCGCGAAGGTACTGGAGATCAGTGCGGAGTTTCTGGCAAATCCTCTGATGGTAATGGACGCGGATTTTTCGCTGATCGCCGAAGCAGAGATGGAAAAGCTGCCCGAACGAGCGAGGCTGTTTACGGAAGAAGGCCTCAATGTAGAGTATATGAATGCGCTTCTGCAGGATGCGGAGTATCAGAAGATCACGCAGGCGAAGGGCACAGCGATTTTTCCCGGATATATCAGCGGCTATCGTTCGGTGATCCGCAACCTTTTTATAGATGCTCAGCCGACGTACCGTCTGGTGTTGACCGAGTGTGACACTCCGGTTTCCGAGAGCTGCTTTTGTATTCTGGAAACGCTGGCAGGGCATCTGGAATACCAGCTTTCCCGTGAAATGCCTGCTTCCATGAAAGGAACTCTGGAAACAATCTTTCAGAGTATTCTGACTGACCGGACTGCGGATTATGTGCAGGTCAGCCGCCGGCTTTCCGCTGTGGGGTGGAACAGCGGGGATGAATATCTCTGCCTTATTTTGCAGATTACGTATCTGAATCAGAAACAGCTTTCCACGGGAGCTATCTGCCATTACATACAGAGACAGTTTCGGGATTCGGTCAGTTTTCTGTATCAGGAAGAGGTAGTCAGCTTTTTCAACCTGACCCGCCTTGGAATGAATGAGGAGGAAGTGGCCGCGAAACTGGTCTATTTTATACGGGACAGTTATCTGAAGGCTGGTTACAGCAGGACGACGCGCGGGCATATGAACCTGCGGCGCCAGTATATACAGGCGCGGACCGCACTGGATGTAGGAAGCCGCAAGAAACCCTATCTTTGGATCCATTATTTCAATCAGGTAGCGCTGACCTATATTATTGAGCAGTCGACAAGAAGACTGCCGGCGAATATGATCTGTCACGAAGGACTTTTGAGGCTGAAGGAGCAGGATGAAAAAAACCATACGGAATATATGGCGACGCTGAAGACCTACCTGGATCAGGGCCAAAACGCGACGCAGGCGGCAAAAGAACTTTTTATTCACAGAAGCACCTTTCTTTACCGTATGGAGAAAATAAAGGAAATCCTGCGTTCGGATCTGGACGATGCCGAAGAGCTTTTTTACCTGGAGCTTTCTTTTCGATTGCTGGAGCAGGATGAAGAAAAAAAGCAGTAAAGAGGAATAAAGAAGAGTGTAAAAGAGGAAAGAGGAGCATTTCAATGGCCAGACAAAAAGAAATCAAGACAAATGCCATGCGGATCCTGGACCGCATGAAAATTCCCTATACGTTTCAGACTTACGAATGTGAGGAATTTATCGACGGACAGCACGCGGCGGATCTGCTTGGGCTTCCGCATGAGATTGTATTTAAGACTCTGGTCACGGAAAGTCCGGAACATGCTTACTTTGTATTTGCGCTGCCGATTGATGCGGAGCTGGATCTGAAAAAGGCGGCAAAAGCGGCCGCCTGCAAATCTCTTTCTATGATCCATGTAAAAGATATCCAAAGTGTCACCGGATATATTCGCGGCGGCTGTACCGCCATCGGTATGAAAAAGAATTACCCGGTCTTTATGGACGAATCCGCGCTTCGGTTTGAAACAATTGCCGTAAGCGGAGGGAAGATCGGGGTGCAGCTTACGCTGGCGCCCCGTGACTATGAAAAGGCCTGCCATGCGGTATTCTGTGACCTGACAAGAGGCTGAACGTCAGCTGAATATTCACGGGAAGTCAGCCGAATCTCAGTCTGAAGCCGACCGGATTCCTATTCTGAAATCTGCCGGCTCCCGATCGGATCTTATTCTTCATGTATCCAGTCCAGATACTTCCGGATGGTCTGCTCATAGCCGTTGTCAGAGGGCTCATAGAATTTCCGGTCCTTGACCGCGTCCGGCAGATACTGCTGACGGGAAAAATGCTTTGGGAAGTCATGTGCGTATTCGTATCCGATCCCATGTCCGAGCCTGGCTGCGCCCTTGTAATGGGAATCCTGCAGGTGGGGCGGAACCGCCGCGGGCGCTTCCTGCACGGCTGCCATCGCGTCATAGATGGCGTTTGTCGCGGAATTGCTTTTCGGCGCACATGCGACGTACAGAGCTGCCTGCGCCAGGATCAGCTGGGATTCCGGCATCCCGACACGCTCTACAGCCTGAGCGGCGGCAACCGCCACCTGCAGTGCCTGCGGATCCGCGTTTCCGACGTCTTCGGAAGCGCAGATCATAATCCGGCGCGCGATAAAGGTGACGCTCTCACCTGCGTACAGCATTCTGGCCAGATAGTAAACTGCCGCATCCGGATCAGAGCCGCGCATACTTTTGATAAAAGCGGAGATCACGTCGTAATGGCTGTCCCCGTCTTTGTCATAGCGGATGACTCGCTTCTGGATACATTCTGAAACTACCGCGAGTGTGATGTGAATTTTTCCGTCCTCGCCCGGCGAAGTAGTCAGCACACCCAGTTCTACCGCATTGAGCGCTCTTCGCGCGTCTCCATCTGCCATATCCGCGAGAAATTCTTCTGCGTCCGGGTCAATTTCGGCATTGTAAGCGCCCATGCCGCGCTCCACGTCATAGACGGCCCGATGGATCATTGTGCGGATATCTTCCTTTTCCAGTGGTTTCAGCTCAAAGATCACGGAACGGGAAAGCAGAGCGCCGTTTACCTCGAAATAGGGATTTTCCGTTGTCGCACCGATCAGGATCAGTGTCCCGTCTTCCACGAACGGAAGAAGATAATCCTGCTGACTCTTATTAAAGCGGTGAATCTCGTCCACGAACAGGATCGTCTTTTTTCCGTACATGCCGAGGTATTCCTTCGCTGCTTTCACCACTTCTTCCATATCTTTTTTCCCGGCTACGGTCGCATTGATCTGCCGGAACTCCGCCTGCGTTGTATTCGCAATGACCTTTGCCAACGTTGTTTTTCCGGTACCTGGCGGTCCGTAAAAGATCAGCGAACTAAGCTTGTCAGCCTTGATCGCGCGGTACAGCATCTTATCTTTTCCGATGATATGCTGCTGCCCGACCACTTCTTCCAGAGTCCGCGGACGGATCCGCGATGCCAGAGGGGCATCATCCTGCATATTTTTTGATCTTGCATATTCAAATAAATCCATTTTTTACTCCAAAATCAGCTCATCGACGGTCACAAACTTATATCCCTGCACCAGCAGAGCATCCACGATCTGCAGTGCTGCTTCTACAGAAGACTCATAGCAGTCATGAAGAAGGATGATATCGTCAGACTCAACATCCTCCAATACCCTTCGTATAACGTCGCTTGCGTTTGCCGTCGTCCAGTCCAGCGGATCCACGTCCCAGAGCACCGGGATCATTGTAAACGGGCACTCCAGGTTTTTGTTCCACGCGCCAAAAGGCGGACGGATATATTCCGTGTCTTTTCCTGTGATTGCTTTTACCAGGGCGCTGGTTTTTTCCACTTGTTCGCAGGCCTGTTCGGTGCTCAGGTCACTGATTTTTACGTGATCATAGGTGTGATTGCCGATCAGATGCCCCTCACGATCCATCCGTTCGATCAGAGCTTCATTGCCCGGAATGTTTTCACCGATCACAAAGAAGGTAGCTTTCACGCTGCATTTGGCCAGACCGTCCAGCAGTTTTTCTGTATAGACCGGGTGCGGACCATCGTCAAAGGTGAGCGCAACTCGTTTCGTCTCTTCCCAGGCGGTATCTGTCTCAGCTTCCGCTGTGCCAGAGGTATTGTCCTGCATCTGTATTTGTATTTGTTCATTGGCAGAGACAGTGTCTGATTGTATCTCTTCCGGTATGCCGTCTGCTTCTGTTTGTGCCTGCTTTTCCCTCGAACCGGCGGCTATATTTGCTTTCGGCTGAAAGCCGGCGAAATGATTTGTGGAAAAGAAAAACGCTGCTTTTCCGCAGAACGCCAAAATTAGCAGAACCGCCATCACTTTTTTCATCACGCATCCGCCATGATTATCCTGTCTGAATAAGTATACGGCAGTTTACGGTAATTCAGAACCGAACATTTCTTTCCATGCAGAAGTTTTCGGCGGCTGTAAATCCGCTGGAAGGCAGGCCGCTAATCCTGTTA